>CAZMIQ010000025.1:0-11798 GCA_964566525.1 uncultured Pseudomonadales bacterium
CATTGCTATTTTCGGAACTAGTGGCAGCATCGAGATAATAAGCGGTATAGCCTTTAGCAATGTTGCCAGCAGTGTCAACGGCACAGGCGTGCAGATAATGTATGCCTGAATGGACTGGTCTGCTCATAGCGGCGGTACTGGAAACGCCATGAATAGTGCCGCTACTAAAAGAAACTAATGTTCCTTGCGAGCAGTCATTGGGTGTTATGCCTGAGGGATGATCTGATGAATTGCTCCAAGAATATCTAAATGTTTGTAAACCAGAAAGGTTGTCCTGAGTGGAAACTGGGTGCGTAATATCTTCATAAGCCTTAAGTAAATAATAAGAGCTCGAATTAGATGAATTGTTGAAGCTGAGACTGGGAGCAGTTTTGTCGACTAGAATATCACCAGTGTAATTAGCGCTGACGCTAGAAAAACTATCAGTGGCACTAAAAGTAATATTAGTATAAGTGCCGGCGGCTAATTCGGCATATGTCCATTTGAGACTCCAATTAGCATTATTAGCTGGTGAAACAAGGGTGGTTGATTTATAAACACCGCCAATGGTAGCGGAAATAGTTAATGTTTGACCGTGGTCAATATCACTGATAGTGCCACCAATAGTAAGGCCCGAATGAGTGGTAACGATGTGATTTTGACTCGGATTAGTAATGGCAAAGCTTAGGGCGGTATTATTGGAAATCTCTATGATGTAGGCCGAACTTCCGCTACAACTAACTGGACTAAGATGTCCCACCTTGTCTACTGCCTGACTACAAACTCGATACTCGCCAACGTCAGAAAGTTGCAAAGTACCGCCAGAAGTAGTAGGAGTACAAATAGAACCATCATTAGTATAGCAACTTAAATAACGATCAATACCAGAATGAGCATCAGTGGCAGAAAAAGAAATAGTCATGACTTGTGGCTGCATCACGGTGGCGGCGGGACTAACTGCTTGGGTGGGGGTGGTGGGATCATCATAATCTAGATAATAAGCTGAGGTGGATTTGGCAATATTGCCGATAGTATTAAAGGCACAAAGATGTAAATAATATGTGCCACTGCTAGTCGGCTTGCCAATAGTAGCGGGATGAGAAATTAAAGCAGTGGTGCCGTCAGTGACGGTAACTAAATTACCACTATTGCAAGTGCTATTGGTGATGCCAGTCGGGTCACTAATAGAGTCTGTCCAGAGATAACGAATGCCATTGCTAGCAAGACCAATGATAGATTCTCGAACAGTGAAAAAATCGGTCAGACTATTAAAATCAGTGGCGTCGTAATAATTTGATGAAGTAGAGGTATTTATATAAGAAATAACTGGGGCGGCGTCGTCATAACGGTAGGTGCCGTTCCAAGTGGAAACATTGCCGGCATTATCTTTAGCGCAAAGATGGAGAGTGATGTCACCTTTGGGTGGATTAAGAGTGGTGTTGTTGGAAACCAATGTGCCGCCAACGCTACAGGCAGCGTCCATCTCGAAAGTATTATAAGAATAACGAATTTCACTAATGCCAGAGAGTGTATCTGAAGCTTGAATAGTGGCTGATCTTGGCGTAGAAAACCAAGCGTTGGAAGAATTGGTGGCAGAAACTAGCGGGTCGACACTATCGACCTTAACGGTGCAGGTGCCAGAAATCGTAATATTGCCAACATTGTCGCGAGAATAATAACGATATGAATAGCAACCATTGCTAAGTCCTGTTTGGGCTAAGTTGCTGTCATTAGCCAGACCATGATTGTCATAACTAGAGAATGGATCGCAAGCGTCATTACTTAGATTGGAAACTGATCTTTGGAAAAAAGAGGCAGTGGTGTTAACTCCTGAAAGAATATCGGTGCCTGAATTACCAACTACATTATAGGTGCCGGAATTACTATAGGCGCTAGGACAAAACACCACTACCCCATTGGGTCCAGCTTGGTCGGTAATGAGGTTAAAGTCAGTACTACTACTTAAGCTAGCGTAGTTATAAGCGGTGATGGGTAATGTGGGATAAGAATTGGTCACATCGGCATGCAGAATATATGGTTGTAAATATGGCGAACTTGTAGCTTCTTGGTCAATTGTTGGCGTAATATTGAAGTCGCCGCTACCAGGGAAAACTACTTTTTCGATATTCGATTCTAGATCTTGAGCGAAAACATTGACGGTAAATTCCTTACTGCTGGAAGTCGGTTGATAATAAAGCGTGCGAGAACCATGATGATAAAAAATTGAAGAAGAAGAATAATCTATATCGGTAAGAGTAATAGTTGGATGAGTGGTGTCAATTTTAATAATGTTGCTGGTAGTATAAATAGCTTGATTGGAAACTTGATCAGAAACTAGATAACGATACTGATAACAGGTATGATCGGTAATTCCTTGTGTGTCTGAAAAATTTGGATATGTTCCAGAAAAAGTGACGTCAGCAAAAGAACTAAAAGAACCACAGCTATTATTTGTTAAAGGAGCGCTAGCTCTTTGTAACTGACGAGAGAGAGTATTGATTCCCGACTGAGTATCAGTTCCGTCAGAGACGGTAACAATAGGCTGAATTGATAAATCATTGAGATAGTGATTAGTATAAGTGACAGATCCCAATTGCGGCGGAGTGATGTCTTTTTCAACTCTAAAATCGCAGGTGTCGCTGAGACCAGCATTAGAGTAGATAGTAGCTTGTTTGTCTCCTGGTGAAGTGGTGGCAGCAGTAGTCCAACTATAAGTGAGAGCGTAAGGAGAAACGGTGATGTCTGTGGCTGAGGGAGAAAAATCGGAAGCGAGCGTGGGGAAGCTAACTTTTTCAATACCAGCAGCTACGTCTGAGGAGGAAGCGGTGATAGTGAAACTGCCTGCTTGGACTGGATTATAATAAATAGTAGTAGCGGAAATGTGCTGATAGTCAGGATTTGTGCTTGGACTAAGTGAACATCCTGCTACTGGGGCTTCAGTGACCACCATCGCGATAGAGGTAGTATCATAGGTGGCACTATTGCCGGCGATGTCTTTAACTGAATATCTAAACTGATAGCAATAACCATGACTGGCAGTATAATTATAAGTGGTAGCGGTGGCAGATTCACTAAGGTTGGCATCTGTCCATCCTCCATAAGAACCACAAATGCCGGCAGACAAGGGCGCTCGCTGATATTCAAGCAAATAATCACCATCATTAGTGGAAAGACCAGAATCAATATCCAAGCCTGGATCAACTGAAATAATTAAGTCGCTATTTGTAACAAAACCATCAGTATAAGAAATTGAGCCACTAGTGGGAGAGGTGGCATCATAATAATAAATTGACTCAGATTTTCTAACATTGGTGGCCTGATCTATGCTGCAAACATGCAAATAGTGAATGCCAGTGGTGCTCGGCTTACCAACTGAAGCAGAATTTGCAATCAAGTTTGTGTCTCCAGCAGAAACTGAAACAGTCGTACCGCCAGAGCTACAAGTTGAATTAAAGGGGTTGCTGGCGCTACTAGTCCAAGCATATCTGATGCCGTCGCTCGCTAAGCCTGATTCTAAATCTTGGACAGAAAAAGGATCGTTCGGAAGAGAGGCAATGCCATAGTATGAGGAAGCATTAGAAGCGTTGTCAAAAATAATACTGGGCAAAGTGGACTCCACTCTATTGGGTGGAGAATCACAAGTTGTGCTGTTGTCAGCATAATCATTAATAACAATAGAACAAATATCACCGTGATCATTGCCAGTGGTACAGGTTCCACCAGAGGTTACTATGCCCGAACCACCAAGATCGCTCGAATTTTCTAAAGTATAAAAAGTGCTGCCGATTTTTTTCCATGGGCTTTGACTAGGATCCCATGTACCGCAAGTGGGTGGAGTTTTGTCGAAAATGGCATTACCGACATAAGTATCGGTAAAATTGCTAGTGCCGTCATTAAGAGTGAAAACGATATTGGTATATATGCCGGCACCCACTTCGTCATAAGTCCAACTAAGTTGCCAATCTTGGCTGACTACTGGCGAGTCGAAGGATGTGCTTTTGGTAATACCGTCGATAGTGGCCGAGACGGTCAAAGTTTTTCCTGGTGAAGAATAGTTAATTTCACCATAAATTTTTAAATCTCTGGTAGGAGAGGCAACCAAGTCTAGACCTGGATCAATTAAAGCAATTGGTGGAGCAGCAGTGGGATCATATTGAAGAACATATGGGTTGGCACTGGTGCCAGCGCCGCTTAAAATAGTAGTGCCATAAGTCGACAAGCGAACACTTGGTAAAACAGCATAAATAGACTGATGCACCATGCTGATAGTATTAGTATAAGAACTAGTAAAAATATAAGCAGCAGCATTATTGGTAGCGTTGGGTGTGCGAGTCCAAAAATATGGAGAGGTGGGAGTACCAAATATTTGAGTGTTATTGTATACTTCGTAATATGAGGGCAAGGCGACTTTACCCGTATAGATGCGATTAGTGCCGCCGCCTAATTGATCAGTGACAAACCAACTATTGTTTCTGATAGCATATTTCATGTCATAATCATTAGTAATCGAGCTGTAAAAATTGCTTAAGGCAACGGTGTTGATAGTAGAGGTGGCAAAATTATTACTGGTGGGGTGATACTGACTCGTCCAACTACCATCAAATAATCTAATGAAATAACCGTGCTCATTGGTGACGTGTTGGTCGTGCTGATAGTAGCGGGCCTTGCGCCAAGTACTGCCACCAAAAGAAGCATATTCGCCAATGGCGATTTTATCTAAAGTATCACCAGGATTGGCGGCAAAAACATTATAATTAAAGGCGCGGAAGATAAAAACAGTGAGGGCAATAGAAATAATGATAAATATTTTTTTCATAAAAAGACTGATTAACTATGTTTGATTTTAACATAATTTTAAGAGTAATGCAATAGTAAGCAACAAAATAAATTGATTATTTCACTTCGCTTACCGAGCGATCATGTGACTTAATTCTTTTTTTAAACTATGATTTATAGAATTAAAATGAATAATCTAATTGAGACGCAAAAAAAAGAGAAGGGTATAATGCCCTTCTCTTTGATTAACTCATTAAGTTTTAATAGTTGCGGCGGCCACGACTTGGATTAAAACGAGGTCTCTCCCCTCTTCGGTCGTCAAAACGTCGACCACCTTTAAAATCTGGTCGCTGAGGTGGACGATTGGCTCGAGCTTGTGATTCTTGCTCGGCAGTCAACATTGACATTTTTACCTTGCCATCTGGCTGAATATCGCTAATACGCACTTTAACAATGTCGCCTAATTTCACTAGTTTGCGTGGATCATCTAAGTATTCGGTGGACATGGCTGAGACATGAACTAAACCCTCTTTATTAAAGCCATAATTGACAAAAGCACCATAATTTTCAATTCTAGTGACCTTGCCGTCATATTCGTCGCCAATAGTGTCGACTTTCATCAGACCTTGAATCATAGCATAAGCTTTATCAATGGCAGCCTGATCAGGGGAACTAATATTGACTTCGCCAACCATTTTTTCTTCATTTTCCTCGACGTCAATTTCTGCTCCGCTAGTTTCAATGATGTTTTTAATAACTTTGCCGCCTGGTCCAATCAATTCGCCAATTCTATCTGAAGGAATGGTAATTTGGACAATTTTTGGAGCATAAGCACTAATTTGTTTTCTAGGTTCGCTTAAACAACTAAGCATTTTTTCTAGAATATGTAGTCGACCTTCTCTGGCTTGAGCCAAAGCTTTAGTAAGAATTTCTAAAGTAATGCCTTTGATTTTAATATCCATTTGTAAAGCGGTAATGCCATACTCTGTGCCAGCGACTTTAAAATCCATGTCACCGCAATGATCTTCGACATCTTTAATATCTGATAAAATTTGATATTTAGTACCATTAGTGATTAAGCCCATGGCAATGCCTGCCACTGGTCTTTTAATAGGAACGCCGGCAGCCATAAGTGATAAAGTGCTACCACAAACGCTAGCTTGAGAAGTAGAACCGTTGGAGCTTAAAATTTCTGAAACTACATGAATAGTGTAAGGAAATTCTTCTTGACTGGGTAGGACTGGGACTAAAGCACGCTCAGCTAGGGCACCATGACCGATTTCTCGACGCTTAGGAAAACCGATGCGCCCAGCTTCGCCGGAAGCATAAGGTGGCATGATATAAAAATGCATGTAGTGACGAACTTCTTCGCCGCCCATGTCTTCAATCATTTGACCTAGAGATGGTGAGCCTAAAGTGGTAACGGTGACAGCTTGAGTGGCACCACGTTTAAACATGGCGCTACCGTGAGTGCGAGGAAATAAATCTACTTCGCAGACGATGTGTCGGATTTCAGTGGTTTGGCGACCATCTGGACGAAGACCTTCATTTAAAATTTGATTTCTAATAAAATCAGCTTGATAGTCGTGCCAAATTTCTTTGAGGTCATTGCTGCTAATTTCAGCTGCGATAACGGCTTCATCTTCTAAAATTGCGGCGAATTCGGCTGACAAATCAACTTTAATAAATTGCGCTTCTTGAGAAGTGATGTTTTTTACATCAAATTTGGCCAAGAAAGGCTCTAAAATGGCTCTTTTCTGGGCTTTAATGGCTGATTTATCCTCAAATTCGATTTTTTCTTTGTGATACTGCTGAGCGATAGCTTGAATTTGAGTACAGATTTGATGCAATTCTTTTTGAGCCAAATCAAGCGCTTTAATCATGGTTTCTTCTGGAATTTCATTGGCACCCGCCTCTACCATGACGATAGAATCTAGACCGCCAGAGACAATTAAGTCTAAATCGCTAGTTTCTAGCTCGGTTTCGGTAGGATTAATGATAAAGCGGTCATCGGCCTTATGATAGCCAAGGCGGATACCGGCGATAGGACCTTCGAAGGGTACATCGCTAACAGCTAAAGCAATACCTGAGGCTAACATGCCAATCATATCGTCTGGATTTTCTTTATCATAAGAAAAGACGGTATTAACTAATTGCACTTCTTTCATAAAATCGGCGGGAAAAAGTGGACGAATGGAGCGATCAATTACTCTTGATTTGAGAATAGAGGCATCAGAAGGACGGCCGTCGCGTTTCACCCAACGAGAACCCTTAATAATGCCGCCAGCATAGAGTTTTTCGACGAATTCTACCGAAAGGGGGAAATAACCAAGATTGCTTTCTCTCCCAAGGGCCAAGGTGCAGTTGACGACGGTATCGCCACACTGAGCAAGAACATCAGCGCTGGTTTGCTCGCCGAATTTGCCTAAATTAATTTTTACAATTTTATCACCGACTTTAATTTCGGTATTATATTGATGATGATAGTCTGGATAAGACATCAAAACCTTTCTTTGGGCGAAGTTTGCTCCTTAAGATTCCAACAAGAAAAAACAAAAGCTTATTTTCTCTTGAGAAGGCTCAAGACAGAACTTCGCAATAATTATTAATAATAGGTATTGTACACTAAAAATGAGGTATAATAAAGAGCAAGATGAAAGATAAAAATAATAAGACTTTGACCAATCAAGATATTTGGCATAAGGTAATTAATCGGGGGCGAGCTTGGAAACTTGAATTTATTACTGGCTGGCTGTGGTGGGGCGTGGGTGAGATTCCTTTTCATAGCGTGAGAAAGTTTTTTTATCGCTTGGCGGGGATGAAAATTGGACGAGGTTCAACTCTGCATATGAGGGCGAGAATATATGACCCTCGCAATATCATAATTGGGAACGATACTTTAATCGGCGAAAGAGCAACGCTTGATGGGAGAAAGCAGTTGACAAATTCCAAAGGCGGCTTAATCATTGGCGATCACGTCGATATTGCCAGCGAAGTGATGATTTGGACCAGTGAACATAACTTAAGTAGCGATGAGTGGGAAGCGATAGAAGCTAAAGTAATTATCGAAGATTATGTCTTTATTGGGCCGAGAGCAATAATTTTGCCTGGGGTAAAATTGGGAAGAGGTTGCATTGTGGCAGCAGGAGCGGTGGTAACTAAAGATGTGCCGGAAAAGACAATTGTGGCTGGTATTCCTGCAAAAGTAATAAATCATCGTAAAGGCGAATTGAATTATAAACTCGGTAGACCAAGAATGTGGCAATAAAATTAAGTTTTTTCGATTTGATCAAAATCAAGAAAGGCAAGATCTTGGATTTCTGTCCAGACTGTCACAATTAGGTCTTGAAGAAGCTGGAGGTCTTCGTCAAGTAAGGGAATAACTCTCCTGACTGGTTTTTTATCAGTGCCGACATGAACAAAATCTAAAACGCCGCTTTCTACTTGATAAGGGAACTTGGAATCTAAATGGGCGAGCAATTTGTAGAACAATAATTGTCTTTTCAAGGCAGTCTGAATAGCTGGCGGGAGGATTTTTTCTCGGTCGCTGAGCTTTATACCATTAGTTTTGCCTAAAATTTCATTAATGGTGGCTGATCTACCAGTCTTATAATCTGTAACTTGAGCAAGTTTACTTGATTCGTCAAGTAAATCAATGCGGTCAATTTTCCCCCTGAGAGGAACGTGAAGATAAGACAAAGGGCGACCATAGCCAAATTTTTGCTCGGCAAAAAGAGGGATAAAGTCAGCTTGGGGGAGAAAATGGGCTTGATAATAAGCGGTGAGCGAGTCGAGCCCTCGTTGATGGAATAAGCTTTTTTCTGGTTCTTCAAGGTTTTTGGTCAGAAAATCTTGAGTAAAAAGCTCGAGAGCGCTTGATAAAGGCAAAAAACTTCCTTGACTGATTTTCTGCTTGACTGTTTTTTCTAAAACTTGATGAAGGCTATTGCCGAGTTCTAAAGCGGCGCTAGTTTGTCCTTCTGGGGCTGACAACAAGTGACGAGTAATAAAAAGATGTGTGTCGGCGAGATAATCGTTTAAAAGAGAGGCGGACATAATTAGCGACTTGACTTTCTGGGCAAAAAAGTCTCGAGTCGAAGCATGGAGATTGATGCTTGGCGGTGGGGATAAAAGAGTAATGAGTTGTTCGGGGGTCGTTTGAGCGTCTAATAAGGGCTCTTGCATTTGACACCAGCCATCTGCTTGGTGTTCTTGGAGGATAAAAATAAATTGAGACGGTGCCTTACTGCTGCTGGAATTGGCAACTGATAAGTGCCAACTGAGATGAGCTTGAATTTTGGCACGAGTGAGAGCAACGAAAAGCAATCTCAGCTCTTCGTCCTTTTTTTCATAATTACTTTGTTCTTTAATAATGCCTGCGGGCAATGAAATACTGGCGGGCTCGCGAATATTGCTCCAAGTTTTTTCATTAACACCGTAAATAAAAACGTGATCCCATTCCCTACCTTTGGCCTTGTGGACGGTGGTGAGACTCAGGGCTTCTTGACGAAGATTGAGATCTTCAGCGGCGATTTTCAATTTATGAGTCATCATAGCGTCAAGACGCTGTAAGAATTGATTTAAGTTAAACTGTGGATCTTCTTGAGTCCAGAGGGAAATTTGACGCTCAAGCGAATATAAATAAGTGAGTAAAAAATATTTTTCAGGCTTAGATTCAATCCAAGAGATTAAATTACTTTGACTAATAAGCTGATGATACAAATAGATAAGATTTTTTTGCCGACTAAGAGTTTGCCAATCGAGCAAAAGCTGACCGAAAGCAAGAAGAGCCTGAGGTTGGGACAATTGATATTCTTCACTGGTCGCTAATGACCAAAATGGGTGTTGCTGATTAGTGATGATTTGCAATAATGAATAATGGTTTTTTTTGGCTAATTGATGAAGATGAAGAATATCTAATTGATTGAAATTCAGCCAAGGCTGGTAAAAAAGTTGATATAAATATTCATCGGCTAGACGAGGTTGGTCTAAAACAATAAGGAGACGAAAAAGGAGAATGAGCTTTTGGATGAAATCTTGCTTGAGAATATCATCGCCGCCTTCAATTTCGACTGGGATTTGGTAATAACTACATAACTCTAATAGGCGGGCAGAATCACTATTGTTGCGGTAAATAATAGCCATGCGATCATAAGGCGTGCCTTGCTGGTGAAGTTTTTGAAGACTTTGCAGGAGGTGAATAATTTCACTGTCTTGACTAGCACATTCAGTGAGTAAGACGGGCAAGCCAGCACGATTTTGATGATTAGTGAGAGCTTTAAACTCTCCCAAACGATTATCACGATTATTGGTGGAATCGATAAGAGCTTGCGCCAGATTGTAAATCTTATTACTACAACGGTAGCCGGTGTCAAGAGTGATGAGTTGCGAGCTGGGATAGCGCTTGGTGAAACTAAGAAAGTTTTCTAGATTGGCGCCCTGGAAACGATAAATTGACTGCTGAGGGTCGCCGACGACGAAAACATTAGGGCTATCTTGCCAATGACTAGCTAATAAATTAATAATTTCGTCTTGAGCATTATTGGTGTCTTGATATTCATCAATGAGAAAATACTGGTATTTTTCTTGATAGTCGGCGAGCAAATCAGAGTTGTTTTGAAAAGCAGTGACGGTCTGAAGAATCATGTCAGCAAAATCATAAAGTTTTTTTTGGCTCAACTCCTGCTGATAAGCTTGATAAATTAAACCCAATTCAGTTTGTTGAGACAATGATTTTTGCCAGTGATTGATTTTGCTTTTGCTGGGTCGTTTTTTTTGCTGCTCGAGTGCTAATTGAGCCTCAAGGTCTTGACGACTGGCATGAAGTAATTCTTGATATGAATCAGGAGTAATATTTTCTCGCTTAAGGGTGTCAATTTGAGTAATTATTTTTTTAAGATAATAGAAAATTTTACCTGCTGGTCGTAAACTTTCGAGAGGAAGCGTTTTGATCAAGCGCTCAATAATTTGAATTTTGGTTAAATCGTCAACTGGTTGGCTATCTAAGGGAAAAAGGAAGTTTTCTGGCTGGTCAGCAATGATTTCTTGGCAAAAACCATGAAAAGTGTTAAAATTAACTTTAAAAGCATCGGGACCGATGAAGCTAGCTAGACGAGCTTGCATATTCTGGGCGGCCGCTCTAGTAAAAGTGAGGGCTAAAATTTCATTGGGAGTGGCTGCGCCCTGATAGATTAAATTAGCGATGCGTAAGGTGAGAACTTGAGTTTTGCCAGTGCCTGGACCAGCGAAAACTAGAACTGGACCCTCTAGCTGATTAACGGCCTTAAGTTGTTGAGGATTGAGTTCGGCTAAGGCTTTTTTGAATTTTTTTTCATATAATAATGTCATACGGTGATTATATACCAAAATAAAGATTATTTATTAAGAATGAGTTGACTTCATTACTCTCCCACCTCATTCAAACGATTATCACTGGCAAAAATAAAGTAATTAAAACTAGTGCGATGGTTAGTTTGGTGAATGGGAAAGAAAAAAGATAAATTATGATCAATAGTAGTCGCTTCCATTTGATCTAAATCAGTAATCTTAAGTTTCTGGGGACCAGAAAAGGTATGATTATCTTTACTGGCTTTAAAATCAGTGGTGGGGATAATGAAGGTGAAGTGGGTTTCGCTGAAGGGTGAAGTACGAAGCGCTTGAGCGTAGGATTTATTAATCGTTGGCACAATGTATTCAAGGGAATAATTGTAACTACCAGTGGTTTTGAGAAAGAAACCTTTAATCTCTACATAAGATTGCGTTTCGCTAATGGATTCAATATTCCAATAAAGATTTTCGGTTGTTGCATTTTTCGCTAAATGGGGTTTAGCAAAAACAGGTGGTGTATAGCTATAAATATCACTAAAAGAAGCGACATTGCCAGCAATATCACTAGCACAGACAAAAAGTGGATTAGCGCCACCAGCAATCGTTAGGCGAATATTATCTCCACTAGTGAGAGTAGTTCCACCAGAACAATCAGCTCCCAGAGTATTAATATCCCAAGCATAGGCAATTCTATTGACACTTGTCTCATCGTCAAT
>CAZMIQ010000026.1:0-11775 GCA_964566525.1 uncultured Pseudomonadales bacterium
AGTTTTCCTTGCATTGTTCTCTCAGCTTTTTGACTATTATCAGGCAAATCTATTTCATTGCTATTCATGCTTTCGCTAGTAATTTGCGCTCTCAGCATCTCTTCTTGTCTTCTCATTCTCTGTTGTTCTAATACTTGCGGGCTGACTTGAATTCTAAATATTCTTTCAATCACATTTTGCTTGATCTTATCAATCAAATTCTCAAATAAATTGAAGGCTTCCTTTTTATATTCCGCAATTACGGTATTTTTATCACCTCTCATCCAAATTCCTTGTCTTAAGTCCTCAATGGCGTCCAAATGGTCCATCCACAACTCATCAATGACTCCCAGCATAATTTGCTTTTCCATTTCACTCGCCATTTCTTGTCCCACCGCCTGCGCTCTCGCCTCATAAGTTTTTCTAATCACTAACTGCATCTCTTCAATAATTTTTTCCTGATCACCGCCAATGGCATTTAATCTTTTCATTAAACCTGCTTTAGAGTCGGCATCAAATGGAATAATTTTTAACAAAGAATCTAAAATTTGCTGATGAGCCAAAGAAAAATCCCCCGACTCTTCTACTTGTCCGAAAGCAGCTCTGACATTAGTTTGAATATTTTCATCCAAGTAGCCTACAATTTCCCCACTCAGCGTTTCACTTGCTTGTTTGGCTTCATTCTCTGCTGTCTCTGCCAAATCACGACTAGACAAATCTAAAAATTTTCTTCTCTTTTTATAAATTATTTCTCTTTGTTTATTCATTACATCATCAAATTCCACCAATCTTTGCCTTTGGTCAAAAAAGTAACCTTCCACCTTCGTCTGGGCCGATTCAATCGCTTTATTAATCATGTCAGACTCAATTGGTTGGCTTTCCGGAATTTTCATCATTTCCATCACTTTGCCAATTTGTTCTCCTCCGAAAATCCTCATGATTTCATCCTCCAGTGCGACATAAAATCTTGAAGAACCTGGATCTCCTTGTCGACCAGCTCTCCCGCGCAACTGATTATCAATTCTTCTCGACTCATGTCTTTCCGTCCCTAAAATCGCCAATCCACCCAAATTTTTTACCTCCTCATTTTTCTTTCGCCATTTTTCATCAGCCTCTTTGAACGCCTCGGTATTATATCTGCCAATTTCTAGACGATAATCTTTTATTTCCGGTTTTGCGCCACCCAAAACGATGTCAACTCCCCTTCCCGCAATATTTGTTGCCACTGTAATTGACCCTTTTTCTCCTGCTTTTGCAATAATAAAAGCTTCCTTTTCATTATTTTTTGCATTCAAGACTTCATGAGGAATGCCTTTTTTTGCCAATAAATTAGCAATTATCTGATTATGATTAATTGATCTTGTTCCAATCAAAATTGGTCTATTTTTCGCATGAATTTCTTCTACTTCGCGCACTAAGGCGCTATATTTAGCCGCCGCAGTTTTGAAAATCAAATCACTCTGATCATCTCTTCTAATCGGCACATTTGTTGGCACTACCAACACTTCCATTTTATATATTTTTCTAAATTCTTCCGCTTCCGTCGCCGCCGTACCAGTCATACCAGCCAACTTATCATACATTCTAAAATAATTCTGAAGAGAAATAGTTGCCAAAGTTCTTGATTCTTGTTGGACCTTTACTCCTTCTTTAGCCTCAATCGCTTGATGCAAGCCATTGCCATATCTTCTTCCCGCCATCAATCTCCCAGTGTGCTCGTCAACGATAATTACTTGATTGTCTCTCACAATATAATCTTTGTCTCTTTGATATAAAGTTTTAGCTTTCAAGGCATTTTCGACATAATGAATAGTATCAAAATTCTCCTCATACAAATTTTTCACTCCTAATTTTTGTTCAATTCTTTTTACCCCTAAATCAGTTAAAGTTGCCGTTCGGGCTTTTTCATCCAATTTGTAGTCACTATCTTTTACCAAGCCAGTGACCATTTTAGCATAATCGCCGTATTTGTCAGTCGGTTCACTATCAGGCGCCGAAATAATCAATGGTGTTCTTGCTTCATCGATTAAAATTGAATCAGCTTCATCCACAATCGCATAATAATGAGGCGTGTCCTGCCTTTGTACCATTCTGGGTAAGCTAGGCACCATATTATCTCTCAAATAATCAAAGCCAAATTCATTATTAGTGCCATATAAAATATCACACAAATAAGCTTGTTGTCTAGAAATATCAGCAAAATGCTCCAATCTTTCATCACCTCTGTCTTCGCTTTGGACTTCAGGATCAAACATTTTGGCCTGATCATGAATAATTACCGCTGTCTTCAAGCCTAAGAAATGATAAATTCTTCCCATCCAACCAGCGCCAACTTCAGCCAAGTAATCATTGACCGTCACCAATTGTACTCCTTTTCCTAGCAGAGCATTAAGATATAGCGGACAAGTCACCGTTAAAGTTTTCCCCTCTCCAGTTCTCTGTTCAGTTATTTTTCCATTGTGCAAACCAATGCCCGCAATCAACTGCACATCAAAATGTCGCATACCTAATGTTCTTTTTGACGCCTCTCTCACTGTCGCGAACGCTTCCGGCAAAATTTCATCCAAAATTTCTTTTTCTTTTTTTCCATTTTCTAATTCTTTTTTAATAATCGCTTTGAATTTAATTGTCTGCTCTGCCAACTTTTCATTGCTTAGAACCGCAACTTTTTCTTCCCAACTGTTTATTTGTTCTACCACTAATTGATATTTTTTTAAAGTCTTCGCGTTTTCGTCGAAAAGACGGTCAATAAATTTCCACATAATTAAATTTTTTCTTTATTTTCTTTTCTGAAATTCTTTCACATGATTCACTACTTTTTCGGCATATTTTTCATGATTTAACACAAAATTCAAGTGAGCAATAAAATAATTCTCTGGATCTCCAGTTGTCATCCACTCACCTTCAGCTCTGGCAGTTAGCACTTTTGCTTTTTTAGCAATTTTAGCGACTGCATCAGCTGTCCATAATTCATCATCTTTGCCAATTTCAGCATTATTAAGATAGTCAAAAATACTCGGTTTGAGCAAATATCTGCCATAAGAAGCCAAATTTGACGGCGCTTTTTCTACTTTTGGTTTTTCTACTACCGTTTCTACTTCTTCAGTCCCACTCTTAAATTTTACTGCTCCATACTTTTCAATCTCTTTACCTTTCACTTCTTGCACTGCGATAATTGCTTCCGCTTCCGGATTTTTTTCATAAGCTTCCACTAATGCTTTAGCTGCCCCTTTTTTACCAAAAATTACATCGTCGCTATAAAGTACCAGAAAGGCTTCCTCTTTCGTCAAAAAATCTTTCGCACTCGCTACGGGCGAACCATTACCATAAGGTAGAGCAGGATCTTGAGTGATGACAATTATTTTTGGGTAATCCAAGACGTGCTGAACCGGCTCATATCGATCTTCTTTTCCTTGGCTCGCTAATTGTTTTCTAATTCTATTAACACTATTATTAAAGTAATCCTCGTAAATCGGTTTGCCCTCTGGGGTGGCTACAATGATAATTTCTTCAATCCCCGCTGCCACGCATTCTTCTACCACTAATTGCATTACAGGTCTATTCCCTAAAGGCAGCATTGCTTTTGGGACTGTTTTAGTAATTGGTAAATATCTACTTGCAAAACCAGCATCAGTAATCACCGCTTTTCTCACTTTTGGCATATTTGCTTTCTATTATTTTGTATTTTTATACTTTTTATTATTATACCTCAAATTTTCGGCTAATTCATTTAGTTTTTCCATTCACTTTGTCTGCTAAGCTACTTCGATTATTGACTTCATTATTCAATTTATTAGAAATTTCTATCTTCGGTTTGCAATTATTGCGACAACCATTATGAATAGAGCCCATCATTCTTTTCGGATCAAGACCATAAACCTCGCTCACTTTTTGAGCGATTTTTTGTTCCATTCTTCTTTGGGCAATTAAATTATTTTCATAACCTGCCACACTCGATTTAATCATCAATGATCTTAGCTGCAACTTATCTCTCGTGGTCAGTGCCACACTTCCAAAATTCTGACTCAATTCTCCTCTTTGCCCCATATAACGATGATTAACCATCAAAGAAGTATTGGAAGCATATTTATGGCTTGCCCCCGTGGAACCAGTAGAAGACATTCTTTGTATTCCACCGAAGTTTCCTCTCGCTGCCAACTTATGAGTTATGCCCGTCGAGACCGTCGACGACATTCTCTGTGATCCTCTCTTAGGTATCATGAGTGCCCTTTATAATCTTTATCGCCTGATTTAATCTCTGTATAGTTTTCTCTTTGCCTAGAATTTCCATTGTTTCAAATAATGGTGGTGTGGCTGTTTTTCCAGTCACCGCAATTCTCAACATCATGAAATACTGGCTTTTTTTATAACATTTTTCTTCAGTTAAGTTTCTAATTTTTTCTTCAATTTTTTCTTTAGACCAGTTGATAGTTTCCAAAAAAGCCTTAGTCAACATTAATTGACCACTAACTATTTCCTCATCCGCCTTCTTTAACAGCAACTTTTTATCTATTACTATCTCTTGCCAGAAAAAATCACTTAATTCGCTAAAATCAGCCAAAGTTACCAATCTTTCATATACCAAAGGTAAAATTAGCTCCATTTTTTCCACCGGAAAATTCTCTTTCACAAAGCCATCAGCTATCAATTTTTTTGCCAGCTCTGCCATGCCTCGTTCTTGCCCCATTTTTCTTATATAATAGCCATTATACCAATTTAATTTATCCCAATCAAAAACTGGTCCAGTTTTCTGCACTCTTTCCAAAGTCATCACTTCCATGAACTCATTCAAAGAAAAAATTTCTTTTCCCTCAGGATGCGACCAGCCGAGTAAGGCCACAAAATTTGTTACCGCTTCTGGCAAATAACCTTTTTCGCGATAAGACAAAATTGAGACATCATTTTTCCTTTTAGAAATTTTACTTTTATCTTTATTTCTAATTAAAGGCATGTGTGCCATCGCAGGCACTTCCCAGCCAAATGCTTCATATAAAAGTAAATGCTTTGGCGTAGATGATATCCATTCTTCTCCTCGCAGAATATGAGTAATTTTCATCAAGTAATCATCTACCACTACTGCCAAATGATAAGTCGGAAAGCCATCACCTTTAATCAAGACTTGATCATCAATTAAATCAGTTTTGAATTCCACTTCCCCTCTGATTAAGTCAGTCCATTTAATAATTCTTCCTTTTGGCACTTTTAATCGTATTACATATGGGTCGCCATTATTCAATCGCTTTTCAACTTCTTCCTCATCGGCTTCTCTCCACCGTCCATCATATCTAGGTAACTCACCTCTTTCAATTTGATCTTTACGCATTTGGTCTAATTCTTCTTTGGTCGCGAAACAATAATATGCCCAACCATTTTCAATTAATTGTTTAGCGTATTTCTGATAAATTTCCAATCTTTCGCTTTGATGATATGGCTCATATGGTCCACCTTTTATTCCGCCCTCATCATAATCAATTCCCAACCATTTTAATCCTTCATATATCTTTGCTTCTGCCTCAGGCACAAATCTCGCTCTGTCAGTGTCTTCTATTCTGATGATAAACTGTCCTCCGCTTTGCCTAGCTAAAGCCAAATTAAACATCGACAGCCAAGCAGTGCCAATATGGGCAATACCTGTGGGAGATGGAGCAATTCTTGTTCTAATCATATTGCAATATTATAACTCATGTTTGTCCTCATCCACAATTAATTATGTTTTTTCGCCTAAATCGTCTCCAACCTCATCATCTTGGGCTGTTTCA
The DNA here is from genome assembly GCA_964566525.1 of uncultured Pseudomonadales bacterium. Classification (GTDB taxonomy): domain Bacteria; phylum Patescibacteriota; class Microgenomatia; order UBA1400; family PJMF01; genus CAZMIQ01. Next base: position 5,739 of record CAZMIQ010000026.1, read on the forward strand.
TCCACTCTGGCATATTAAGTAAGAGATCCGGTCGATAAATAAAGGTTTCAGCTGGATGAGTGGCATTGTAATTAGGATAAGGAGAAGTGTTAACCCCACAACCTTTGAAAGTACGTTTGAGGTTGATTTTACCACTAGCGATAAAACTGCCAGCCCCAATAAATTTTTTATCACAGTTGAAATTTTGAACAGGCACTTGATCGCTAGCTGATTGCTCAACGGTGATATTTTTAGCAATATAAACTCCTTGTACTTGAGCATCTCCAGCAGTAGAGCAAATATTGGTTATTGTTGGGATAATACCGATATTGTGAGCGATAGTAACGTCACCATCAACAATAAAGGCTAAAAATGAAGTATCAGGGACAATGATTTCATTGGTAATCTTTAAATTGCCATGGACAAAAATCACAATCTTTTTGTTAGCTGGCACAGTCAGAGCTGGTGTGCTATCTTGAGTATTGAGTTTGCAAACATGACTGTTTAAATCTAGATTGAAATCAACCTCAAGCCAATTATCAGGGCAATTTTTAATATTTTCATAATTGAGCAAATTAGTAAAATCGCTAAATTGAATACTGGTGACTATGCTTGGAGCGGCATAAGTAGCTTTTTTAGCATCACCTCTTTGAGTAAAATAACTATCAGTTACTTTCACAGCGGTGTTTAAACTTGAATTAGAAATTGGTAGACCTGGATTTCCATCTCCAGCATTATCACAAGTATCTTTTGTTTTAGTAATTAAATAACGATTACAAGCGCCAATACACTTGTCACTAATCTGACTGTCGATTTCACCACTGGCGTAAATATTGCCAACACTTGCTTGCCACCAAGGATTAGCAGCTACAATACATTGACCACAAGCAACATCACCCCGAGGATAAGATCCAGTGTAGGTTGTTGGCGAAATATAAGCTTCAAAGACGTTCTCTCCGCACTCATGTAAGGCAGCATTTCTTTTGGCAATGTCACTACCGATAGGTGTAGTATCTCTACCTTCACTACAGCTAACTTTTTTATAGCAAGCTCTATTATTGCCGTCTCTGTAACCTACTTTAATAGCCATATTTTTAAATACAGTATATACATTCAAGCCATAATTTGTCAACTCGCCGGTAGTACCAGTAATAAAGTCAGCCCCATTAATTTCAGTGCAGGTCTTGGGTTTATAGCAATTGTAAGCATTATTACTACAATTAAGTGAATAATTAACTGTAGAACTCGCACAAGAAACCGCTGCCGAGTTAAGACAATTATTCGTGGTAAAACCACTTGGACAATTTGTTTGACTTTGTAGTGGATATTTATTTCTACAAGCACTACAGCTTTGACTACTCCCTCCACAACTACCCAAACAAGCCCAGCTCGCACTTCCTCCAGCTGCTGGAAAAGCAGAACTTGAGTTGCTGCCAGAACTACATAAAGAATAACCACTATAACTAGTGACAGTATTGAGAAATCTTACTCCATTAGCACTTCCACATCTACCACTTAATGGCGAACAACATGGGCCACAATAAAGTGTCCCACCACAACCATCTGATTGATAACCACAGCCATAGCAACCGCTTGGATAACAAGGCGGTGGAGGAGGAGGGGGTGGTGGAGGAGGCGGGGGAGGCGGATCACAAAAAAAAGAATTACAAGAGCATATTAGCGCCATGCATCTATTTGTTCCAGCATCAACAATAGAGGAATTAATTAGATTAATAAAAAATAAAAAAAACAATATTATTAATTTAGTTATTTTCATATAATTCAACATCATTTTATTGCCAACAACCCAGCTAAAATTGCATTAATTTCAACATCAAAATACTGATCTCCTCCGTCTCCGTCATCAATATTATCATCGATAGCAAGAGAGCTAAAATATCCAGGCCAATCATTGGATAACACGCTTTGTTTTTTCATTCTCAATACGTCGTCATAAATCGTCTCTACAACAATCTCTTTTTCGTTTAATAATTTTTTTACTAAAAAACAAGTCAGTAGTTTTTTTTCATATTCACTCACCTCTAATTTATTATTCACTTTTTTCAACACATCATTTGAATTATTGATTGCGAAGTGATTGTAAAAATACTCTATATTTTCAAGCAACAAACACTTGGCCTCAAGAGGATAATAATCTTCTTTTTCAATATAATAGCTCAGAACCTCTTGTAAGAGAATTAAATAATCAAGTTTATTTTTTGCTGCAGTTAATGGATCACCAAGCTCAGTATTTAGGTTTGCCGCTATTAACCTATCAATAACGGCCATATTTTCTCTTTTTGCAAAAATATTTCTACCATCAAAAAAAACATTTGCTTTTTCTAAATCATCAAGTTTTTGATTATAAGCAATTTTATTTATAAGCTTTTCTATTTGTATCACTATTTCTTCTTCATTAAAAACAGTGATATTATTTTGATTATTAGAGTTATCTCTACCTACTCTTATAAAACCATATTTATCATTGTCATTATAATGATCGTAAGTATTTACAAAAACCAAAGGTTTATGTTTGTTTTGACTGTGAAAAATTAAGCTTTTAGGGTGAACTTCAAATATATTTTCATTACATATTTTTAAAGCTTTTTTTTGGTATTCTTCAGCAATTATTTCGCTCTCTACTATTTCTCTCATTAATAAACAATTAAAGCTATTAGTTTGTAAGTCAAGCCATTCATTATTTAGTACATTTATTAAATTGTCAATATCTTGATATAAGATCATTAATTGTTCTTGATTTCTACTCATCTTATAATATTGAAAGCGACTCCAAATTACTGGTATTGAATATCTCTGAGTGGTATATTTTGAAATAATATCATAGTCTTTAGTTGCTAGAATAGCCTCAATATTATTATTTAATTGCCAATCACACTTTTTCTCTTTATTATCATAAAAGCATTGCCTAAGTTCTCCGTAAAACCCATAATCATCTTTTTGACTATCCAAATGATCTAATATTTTTTTTGCCTCTAATAAATAAATATCTTGATTGATATCTTTAATTATATTTTGCTTATCATTCAATTCGCCGCCGCTTTTTTTTAGAGTCATTTCAACATCTGCTTTATTTTTATTTAAGTATTTCCATCCTACAAAAAAAACAGAAAAAATCACCAAAAAATACATTCCAATCAAAACAAGTTGTCGACCTTTTTTACCCATGCTAAAATAATACCACAATTAATGTTTTAAGTCAACACCTCTGCTCCATTTTCAGTGATAATAATAGTGTCTTCAAATAAAGCCGACCAACTTTTATCTCTAGTTTCATAAGTCCAACCATCTTTCGCCAGCACAATATCACAATTCTCCATCGCATACATGACTTCAATCGCCATCGTGTCACCAATCTTAATTATTTTTCTACGGTCAGCTTTGTGAGCTACACAGGGAACCAGCGGATCTTCATGTAAATCCCTCCCAATATAATGACCAGCTAGTTGTCCGCTCGGATCAAAACCAGCTCTTTTGATGGTTTTTTCTATCTCGTGACTCAGGTCATAAATAGAATTACCAGCAATTGCTCTATCGATCGTTTTTTTTAAAGCCTTTTGACCCACAGCTAAAAAATAATCTTTTTCGGGAGTTGATTTTCCTACGATAAAGCTAATACTGGTATCCAAGTTCCAGTTCTGCCACAATAATCCTAAATCAATTGAGATTAAATCCCCATCCTCAATTTTTGTTTCATTAGGAATGCCATGAACAATGCCTTCATTTTTATTAATGCAAATTGCCCATTTATAGCCAGGAACTAAAGAAAAATTTGGTTTCGCGCCACAATCTCTAATCAACTTTTGAGCCAACTCTTCTACTTCACTAAACAAGCGACCAACTACTGCATATGTTTGCAATTGATTTTTAATTCTGTGTAGATGCGCGCCCCCCTCACGCATCGCTTGGTATTTTTCAGTCATTTATTTTAATTTAAGTTTTTTGCAAATATCCGCAAACACTTTTACTACTTCTTGCTCGCCATCAACTCTAATAAGCTTTTTCTGGGCTTCATAATAACCCAATACTGGCATTGTCCATTCATGAAACATTTCGATTCTTTTGCGAATGGCTGTTAAAGTTTCATCCTCACGATTATCGTGTCTACCAGAAATTCTCCATAAAGCCTCTTTATCGCTTACGTCCAAAAAAATCACTTTATCAACGCCACCATTGAAAACATCAGCTTGAGCCGCTGTTCTAGGAAAACCGTCTAAAATATAACCGTCTTTATACTCTGGTTTTTGTAAATATTCTAGCACCACTTTTAAAGTCATGTCGTCAGGCACCAAAGCTCCAGCATTAATAGTTTCTTTTAGCCATCTGCCAGTTGGCGTTTTTTCTTGCGCCATTTGTCTAAAAATATGACCAGAAGATAAATATGGCACTTTCAATTTTTCAGACAACAGATTGCCCTGAGTAGACTTTCCAGCACCTTGAATACCAACTAAAACAATTTTCATATATTTTTTCCTTGAAATTTATAAATACTTATCGTAATTTTGACTCACGGCGGCTCCTTCCACCACTTTATTAACTTCCAAAATTACCGATACCGCTATTAAAAGACTAGTTCCGCCAATAGCCAGCGAACCTACGCCTGTTATCATTTGTAAAGCGAAAGGCATCACTGCGATCGAACCTAAAAACAAACCATCGACAAATGTTAATCTTTTTAAAACTTTTTCAAAAAACTGTTGTGTCTGCTGTCCTGGCCTTACTCCAGGTACAAAAGCACCTGACTTTTTTAATTCTTCGCTAATGTCTTTAGTATTAAAAAATAATAAAGCCGAAAAATAAGAAAATACAAACACTACCACGAAATAAATAATCGCATAACTCCAGCTATTCTGCGCAAATAATAATTGAATATTTTCGCCCGCTTTTTGCCAAAAAGGATTATTAATAGTCGCCAAAGCTCTACCGATAAAAGCTGGCAAAGACATTAATGTCACCGCGAAAATAATTGGCATCACGCCGACTGAATTCAATTTCAAAGGAAAAAAAGTGGTTTGTCCACCAATTTGTCGATTTCCCTGAATTCTCTTAGCATAATGAATTGGTATTTTTCTGATTGCTTGATTAATGAAGACAACTACTGCAATTACAGCCACCACGCCCACCACTAAAGCAATTAATAAAAACCACTGATTGTTCTGAGTTAGTGATTGAGCTTGACCAACGCTAGTGGGAATTTGGCTTAGAATACCAAGTAATAAAATCATAGAAATTCCATTGCCAATGCCATGAGCCGTAATTAATTCACCTAACCAAAGCATGATAAAGGCACCTACAGTTAAAAAACTCACCAAAATCAACACTGTTTTAAATGAGTCATTTAATAGTAATTGTTGAGTTTTTAAAATTGTGACAATTGAAAAACTTTGGGCGAAAGCTACTGGTAGAGCCAACAATCTCGTGTACTGATTCAGCTTAGCTTGACCCTTAGGTCCGTCTTTTTGCATTTCTTTTAATTTCGGCCAAATCAAGGTCATTAGCTGCATTACAATTGAGGCCGTAATATAAGGACTAATTCCCACCGCCACTAAAGAAAATGTGGCTAAAGTTCCACCCGCAATGATATTAAGCAAACTCAAAAACTCATCGCCAGCAAAAATACTTTGCAACCTTAAAGTATCAATCATGGGTAAAGGCACTGCTGCTAACAGTCGAGCGAAAAAGAAAATAATCAAAGTAAAAAATAATTTTTTCTTCAGTTCGGCACTATGAAAAATCTTTTGAAAAAACTTTTGTACTTTATCCATAATTTTTTATTTCATCCTTTATTAATCAATAAATATGAGCCTTTATCGGGATTCGAACCCGAGACCTCAGTCTTACCAAGACTGCGCTCTACCACCTGAGCTATAAAGGCGTAACCAGAACGCTAATTATAACACAAAAAATTACTTAGAAGCTAGGATATTTGTTTTTTTGCATTTTTAGTAAATATAGTGTTCAACTAAGCTTTCTCGCGATCGCCTTAAAGCAATTAGGTTTGCAATCCTACTTCACCTTCGGCGAAGCTCGCGCTTTTGCG
>CAZMIQ010000027.1:0-11401 GCA_964566525.1 uncultured Pseudomonadales bacterium
CGTACGAGTTTTAATTACTTTATTCTAGCGAGTGATAACAGGATGAATGAGGTGGGGGAGTAAACTAAAATTCTCTCCCTCACTCAACCCAAACATATGCTACAATAAAAACAATTGTTCTTTATTTATAAATTATTTAGAAATAATTTATGTCAAAAAAAATTTCATTCCTAATTTTGGGTCTCTCTTTGTGTTTTTTCGCTTTTGGAGCCTTTTTCTTTTTTAGGAACCCTTCTTCAAATTCTAATCCGGACATCGCCCTCGTGACTCTCAAAGGCACTATTGACCTTAACGGTTATGTACCCGCTGACGCCACCCTTACTCTCATGGCTAAAAAAGTCTCCGACACAGATTTTCAACTCATTGTGAAAGACTTACCTGCTATCGATGGCACTCCTTGGTCTTATGATCAAGCCATTAGTGGTCAAGCTTATGAATTGCAAGCTTATATTCAACTCAACGACGGCACCAAAAGTGACTATACTCCCATCAAAACCACCGTGGCACCTGCTCAAGATTTACACCTGATGGTTGATAGCACTCATCGCCCACCAGAGCCAGCCAAAGGAGATATTAGTGGCTTCTTTGATATTAACGGCTATTACCCAACTGGTAGTCAATTAGCTCTTTATTATTCTCTCCATAATGAAAATGAATGGCAATTAGTCACCAAAATTGCCGTTAAAGATAAGGAAATCTGGACACTTTCAGACGCTATTAAAGGCAATAATTATGATTTTCAAACCCATGTCTTAGATAATAGCGGCAAAACTCTTTTCAAGTCAGAAATAATTTCTGCTCTTGCTCCCGCCTCCAATGAAAGAATGCGCTTGAATTCTCAACTTGCACCCCCTCAACCAAAAGTTACCACCTCAGCCATTAGCGGTAATTTTAAATTTAATGGACCCTTACCCAGTAATGCCACTATTAGCCTTGGTGTACGCAAAACCGGCACCGAAAAATTCGAGGATATCTTTCATGGCGTCAGCGCCAGCGACAATTTAGCTTGGAAATTTGATCAAGCCCAAACTGGCCAAAAATATGATATCCAAGGTTATCTCTGGGTTAATGGCCAACCCTTCTCTCAATCACAAGTCCTCACTGTTTCAGCTCCAGCCGACCATGAGTTATTAACTATTCAAGCTCAAACTCCACCTCCCGTGCCTAATGCCGGCACTCTTAAAGTCAGTTGTGTTAAACAAGAATTAATGCCAGGACAGCAAAAAAATGAGCTTTATCAAGTAAAAATTGAATATAATACTAATCGCAGTCTCCAAAAAGTCCAACAATACCGTCTCCGCATGGGCTACTCCGTTGACGGAACCGATTTACTTGACACTATTATTACACCTAATAATCCAGATGAAGTCCAAACCTTTACCACTGGCAATATTCTACCCAAAAATAATGTCGCTTATATCCGTTATGCTACTTCCACTTGTGCCTCTTGCAATACTTTCTCCGCTTTTTCACCCGCTGTTCAAATTAGTTGCCAAGATTAACCAAAGAAACAACCATTAAAAAATCCCCTTTAAAAGGGGATTTTTTTCTCGTTTAATAAAATTACCAACGGTTGTTACCACCGCGATCATTATTATAACCGCCGCGATTACCACCACGGTTTCCACCGCGATTATAACCACCACCATTACCACGATCGGTTTTTGGTTTAGCTACAGCCACAATTAATTTGCGACCATTGAAGTCTTGATCATGCAAAGCATCCACTGCGGCTTGCGCTGCGGCTGCATCTGCAAAAGTGACAAAACCCATCCCTCTTGAACGGGCTGGTCTGCCATTATTATAACCAAATTGGCGCTCTAAAAGCACCTTTGCTTCCACTAATTCGCCATATTGACCAAAAAGCTCGGTCAATTGTTCATCATTCACCGAATAAGCGAGATTACCAACAAATAACTTTGCTGGATTTATGGTTGACTGATTGTCTTCCATTTCTACCTTCCTGACAAGCATTGCTTGTCGCCGCACACCATTTTAAAGTTAGAAGACAAACTTACTCAGTTCCTTTCACTTCCTCAAAACTCATGCGCTACTCTAATAATAAACCGCATTATAACATGAATTTGCAAATTTGCAAGCAAAATCTTTTTTTATATGTTATAATATCGTTTCTTACTTACAAATTTAATAATTAGCCATTATTAGGAACATATGTCACAGTACTTTACTTATCAAGACCAACAAATCAGCATCGGCGACACCATTGCCGTCCATCAAGAAATTAGCGAAGGTAATAAAAAAAGAGTGCAAATTTTTGAAGGCATTGTTATTGCTATTAAAGGTATGAATTTAGGCAAAACTTTCACTATCCGTAAAATTGCCAGCAATAATATTGCCGTTGAGAAAATTTTCCCCATTGCTTTACCTTCTATTAAAAAAATCACTCTCAAAAGACAAGGTGCTGTCCGCCGCAGTAAATTATATTATTTACGTGAAAAAATTGGTCGTTCTGCCACTCGAATTAAAGAAAAAAGTGTCAATTTCAAAAAAGCGACAGCATAATCTTAATCTTGGTATAATTGGCGAACAACAAGCCATCGATTATTTAATTAAACAAGACTATAAAATTTTAGCAAACAATTACCAACATCCACCAGACCAAATTGACATCATTGCCCTTGATAACCTCAACAATGAACTCGTTTTTGTCGAAGTTAAAACTCGCAGTCAAATATTCACAGGCGATTTCACCCAAATCTATACCAAAAGACAACTCCAAGCCCAAACTCGAGTAGGGGAATATTATCTATCCACTCAAGCACTAAAATACGACTATCGCTTTGATCTCATTATTATTACTCCTGACAATTTGCACCATTTTGAAAATCTTACCTGGCCATAAAATTCCCCTTTTTCTTACCTATTTTTCTGCTATAATAGTCTCATTATGAAAAAAACTCATTTGCTTTTTATCGTTATTTTTTTTGTTTTAGGCATCTCCTTGGTTTATGTCCTACAACAACAATTTAGCTCGAAACGCTCCACCATTATTACTCCTTCACCTATTGCCGCCATTAATGAAGAAGCCAATCACGCTACTAACCCAAGTGAATTAACACCAGAAGACAAACTGCTCGAAAATACTGATCTTGACCCAAATAACATTGGCTTTACTTGTGATCCAATAACAGGACAATGTGAATAATCATTATGTCAATCAAAATTTTGCCACTTAAGCTTACTCCCGCTTTCCAAAATTACCTTTGGGGTGGTCAACGTTTGCGAGATGTTTATCACAAGCCAGCTCCCACTCATTGGCAAAATGTCGCTGAATCATGGGAATTGTCCACTCACCCTCATGGTCTTTCCAAAATTAATGGCGGACCCTATCATGATCAAACTTTTGCTCATTATTTAGAAACTGCTGGTCCAAAAATTCTAGGTAAAAGATTTTCCCAACCAAAACTTCCAATTCTCATCAAACTCATTGACGCTATGGATAATTTATCCATTCAAGTCCATCCTCACGACGATTATGCCCGTAAATATGAAAATTCTCCCGGCAAAACAGAAATGTGGTATGTCATTGATGCTCAAAAAGACTCATTTATTTATTATGGTTTTAATCAAAAAATATCCGCCAATGAATTCGAAAAAAGAATTAAAAAACAAACCATCTTAGAAGTTTTACAAAAAGTCCCTGCTAAGAAGGGTGATGTTTTTTTCATTCCCTCAGGCACTCTTCATGCTATTGGTAAAGGTCTACTTGTCGCCGAAATCCAACAATGTTGCGATCTTACTTATCGCATTTATGATTATGGACGCTTGCAAGACGGTAAACCAAGAGCTCTTCATCTCGAAAAAGCTCTCGATGTGACTAAATTGGACAAAGTTGATCCACCACCCATGACTACTGCCATTGATCTTAATGATCACTGTCAACTCCTACCATTAATAAATTATAAAGATTTTATCGTCAAAAAAATCATTCTCGACGGCGATTTACAATTATTAAGCCTACCAGATACTTATCAAGTTCTTCTTGTTACTAGCGGAAAATTTGCCCTTACTTATCAAAATTATCAATACCAACTCCAAGCGGGTGAAACTATTTTTTTACCAGCAGATCTTGGCACTTATGATTTACAAGGCAGTGGCGAAATTTTACTCGTCACCGATAATTAATTTATGACCAAAATCACTCTTGACACCACTCGCGCTCAAAAATTTACTTCCCCACGTGACCTTACTGCTCTCCTGCCCACCATCAAACAAAATCATCAAAAATTATTAGCCAAAGACTGTTTGGGTCAACAATTTCTAGGCTGGTTAGATTTACCTCGCACTCTCACTCAATCACCTTTAATCGCTGAAATTAATCAAACTGTCACTAAAATTTGTCAACAAAGTGAAGTTGTCATCATTATTGGTATTGGTGGCTCTTATCTTGGAGCCAGAGCCGGCATTGAATTTATCCATTCCCCTCACTACAATCAATTACCCAAAACCACTCCAGAGATATATTTTATTGGCCATCATCTAAGCTCCAACGCTCTCGCCCAATTGCTCACCCTCATCGGTAATCGTCATTTTAGCCTTAATGTCATCTCCAAAAGTGGCACTACTCTAGAACCAGCAATCGCTTTTCGCTTTCTTAAACAAGTTTTAATCAACAAATATGGAGAAAAAGAAGCTGCCAATCGCATTTACGCCACTACCGACGCCAAAGATGGAGCCTTAAGACAACTCGCTCTCAAGCATCATTATCAAACCTTTACCATTCCCAATGATATCGGCGGCCGCTATAGCGTCCTCACTCCAGTAGGCTTATTGCCTCTCGCTATTGCCGGCATTAATATATCCAATCTCATTGACGGAGCTTTCACTGCCCAACAAGATCTTAATCAATTAACGCCCACTAATCTTGCTTGGCAATATGCTCTTCATCGCTATCTTTTTTATCGTCAAGGAAAATATCTAGAAATTATGACCAATTATGAGCCACAATTACATTTTTTAGGCGCTTGGTGGCAACAACTTTTCGGTGAAAGCGAAGGCAAAGAAGAGCAAGGGCTTTTTCCTGTCATTATTGATTTCACCACTGATTTACACTCTCTCGGCCAATATTTACAAGCTGGCAAAAAACACTTTTTTTCGACCACCCTCTGGTTAGAAAAAACTCAAAATGAACTCACCATTCCAGCGAATGATGAGAATTTAGACAATCTAAATTATCTCACTGACAAAACCATGCATTATCTTAATCAGCAAGCCTTCAAAGGTACTATCGCTGCTCACACTAGCGGTGGTGCTCCCAACCTGATCATTAATCTCCCTGAAATTAATGAATGGCATTTGGGCTATCTTTTTTATTTCTTTCAACTCAGCTGTGCTCTTTCTGCTTCACTTCTTGGCGTTAATGCTTTTGATCAACCAGGAGTAGAAATTTATAAAAAAAATATGCTCAATTTACTCAAGCAATAAATATTGTCATTTTTATCCTCTTTTTTTATTAATCTGTTTTATCAGTTTCTCTGAATTATAATGAACACAAAAACACCGCGATAACCATAAAATTACTTCATAATTCAAGGATAATCGCAGTGTTTCTCCCCACCGGGCAAGCCATATCATAACCTATCATTCTCATATTTACAAGCACATATTTATCGCGGTTTTACAAGCAATAACGCCCACCAATCAGAATGAAAAAAAATACTATAAGACACAATTATTCAAGCATTTTTTAAGACAATTAATCCCAACCAAACAATAACTTAATTAATTGCCATAATTTTTTAAATAACCACCCTAATATTTTCCAACCTAATGGCGCTTGGTCTTCTTCTCCTCTTACCCAAGCAGAAACCACCAACCAAGCTTGTTCTTTTTCTTGCCACTTAGTAATCACTTGATATTGCCTTTTCCCTTGCCAAGCGGCGAACTTCATCTTTTCACTTTTATTACCCCAAACTTTTTCTGGCTTTTTAATTGTCTGCTCTACACTTAGACGACTCAAATCTCTTTTAGCCATTCTTTCTAATGCATGCTTAGTATATACCACTTTCATTCTTCCTCCATTATATCATTTTTTATGATACAATAAACCAACTAATTTTAACCAAAAGAAAGGAAAATATGAACATTTTTCAACAAGCTGGAGATATGATGAAGCTCAAAAAACAAGCCTCACAAATCCAAAAACAACTTGCCCAACAAGAAACTATTATCGAAGAAAAAGGCATTAGAGTGGTCATTACTGGCGACCAAAAAATTAAAGAATTTTCTATCGAAGGTATTGTCAGTCAAGATGCTATTAATGTTTTAAATCAAGCCATCAAAAAATCACAAGAAGAAGCAGCCAAACAAATGCAATCCATGTCTGGCGATCTCAGCGAATTACTTGGTAGTTTGAAAAAATGATCCCGACTTTGTTTTTTGCCTCTAGCAATCAAGATAAAATCACCGAAATTAAAACCATTCTCCAAGCCCAACTACCTCAAACCCAACTCCTTACTCTCCAAGAAAAACCTGAATTAACCCATGAAGTGCCTGAGACAGCCCAAACATATGAAGGCAATGCCTTGCTTAAAGCTCAATCTTACCAATCGCTCATCAATCTACCCATTATTACTGATGATTCTGGTATGGAAATTGCTGCTTTTCCTAAATTACTTGGAGTTCAATCCTCCCGTTGGCACTCAGGTACTCAAGTAGAAAAAAACCTCGCGGTTTTAGCTAAATTAAATCAAGTTGAAAATCGCCGTCTTAGTTATCATTGCGTCATTTGTTTACTTATATCTCATCAATCACCAATCTTTTTTACTGGTGCTTGCCACGGTCAAGCCGCTTTCAAACCAAGTAGTCAAACTGGCTTTGGCTACGATCCAATTTTTATTCCCGATGGCTACCAGCAAACTCTCACTGAATTAGGTCCTGATATCAAAAATAAGCTTTCACATCGTCGCCAAGCTTTAGACCAATTAGTCGCTTATCTATCTCAAGCTAATTAATGATATAATAACTCATTATGTTAGATTCACGCCTACACACCTTAGCTCAAATTTTAGTCACTCAATCACTTGATGTTAAAAAAAGTGAAAAAGTATCTTTAAGACTTGCTGGATTAGAAGGTTTACCCTTAGCTAGAGCTTGCTATGAAAGTATTATTAACGCTGGCGGACATCCTCATTTTCAAGCTAGTGATGAATATATGGATGAATATTTTTTTGCCCATGCCAATGACGAACAAATTGCCGCTCAACCAGATTTAGCTTTGCATCATGCCCATTATTTTGACAAAAATCTTACTATTGTCGCTGAAAGCAATGTTAATAATCTCACTAATATCGAAAGTGATAAATTGCTAGCCCGCTCACGCCTTACTCATCCAATCAAAAAAGTAATCATGAGTAAGCCATTTGTGCTCACTTATTATCCCACTTCTGCTTTAGCTCAAGCTGCCCATATGTCTGTACGTGAATTAGAAAATTATATTTTCACTGCCACCAATCAAGATTGGTTTCTGATGTCTCAATATATGCATCGTTTAGCCAAAAAATTAACTCATAAAAAAATACGCCTCATCGGCAAAAAAACCGATCTTACCCTAGATACCAAAGGTAGAAAGTGGATTACTGATGACTGGAAAGCCAATATGCCAGGGGGAGAAGTCTTTACTTCACCAATACTCGAAAGCGTTAATGGTCATATTTATTTTGACTTCCCTTTATCCCGCCATGGAAAAACCATGTCTGATATTTATTTAGAATTTAAAAATGGCAAAATTATCCAAGTAAGCGCCAATAATAATCAAAAGTTTTTACAAACACTCCTTGCCACTGATGAATTCGCACCCTTTGTCGGCGAAATTGCTATTGGCTTAAATAAAGGCTGCACTCGTTATTTAGATAATATCCTCTTTGACGAAAAAATGGCCGGTACTATTCATCTCGCTCTAGGCGCTGGCTTCCCCGAATGTGGTCAACCCTGCAATCATTCTGCTTTACACTTAGATATTGTCAAAGATATGCGTTTACCTGGTAGTCAAATCTGGGCTAATGATGAATTAATTCTTGAAGAGGGAAAATTATTAATCAAATAATTATGAAATTAAGCATCATTATCGTTTCCTATAATACTGCCAAACTCACTCTTCAAACCATCAAATCAATTTATCATTGTCTGCCCAAAAATTCTCCTCTTGCTCGTTGTTTTGAAATTCTTGTCATTGATAATAATAGTCATGATAACACTCTTGATTTACTGACTAAATTGCAACAAAAAAATCTTAAACTTTTGCCTCAAAAAAATAATCTCGGTTTCGGCCAAGCTAATAATCTTGGTTTTCAATCTTCTCAAGGTGAATATCTTTTATTTTTAAACTCTGACACTATTGTTCATAAAGGTAATATTGAAAAAATGCTTACTTATTACCAAGACCAAGAAGAAAAATCTCCTTCTCTTGGCTTATTAGCTGCTCAATTACTTAATCAAGATGGTACTTTTCAGCCTCAAGGAGGGGACACCCCGACTTTAGCAAGTATTTTTAATACTATGTTTTTTCTCGATGATTTACCTTTTCTAGCTAAATTTCTGCCCGCAGTCCAGCATACTGGTCGCAATTTTAACCCCAAAAGCATTTTATCACATGAATTTATTCCCAAATCTTGGGTAGGAGGCACTGCCGTCCTAGTCAAAAAAAGCATTTTAGAAAAATATGGTCCTTGGGATGAACACATCTTTATGTACGGCGAAGACCAAGAATTAGCCCATCGTCTATCTCAACATCAGTATTATCATGGTATTCTCACTCAAGCTCACATTACTCATTTGGGCTCCGCTAGCTCCAGCTCAAGCAATGCCATTCATGGCGAGCTCAAAGGTTATTTCTACTTTTTTCGCAAATTTTACCCTTCTTGGAAAAAATTTCCACTCAAACTTATTCTCATTTCAGGTATTCTTTTGCGCTGTTTTATTTTTTCTTGGCTGAAAAAAGATTCAGTTAGAGCCTTAGCTTACAAACAAGCCTTATCAATGATCATCAAACAATAATCATTATCAACCTTGCAAATCTCCCATTTTCATGCTAAAATCAAACATAAGTTTGCAACGTTTATTTTTATGAAATCAAATCAAAAATTATCAATTAATGCTCCCTTGGTTAAATTTTTAACTCAATTTATTTTCTCTCTAACTTTCATTTTTTCATCATCTTCCCACCTTCTCGCTCAAAACACCATGCAATCATGGACTGGTTGTCGTGATTTAGCTACTCCTACCGGCACTAATTTCACTCAAGGACCAATATTAATTGATGAAAGAGATGGTAAACAATATGAAATTAGAAAATTCGCTGATGGCAAATGTTGGATGGTGGATAATTTAATGTATGGTGGCAATACCGATGCCTGTAATGGTAAATCTACCTTTAATGGCAATGGCTCTGCTACTCCTTCCAATCAATTTGGCACTGGCACTTTTGGTGATTGTCGAGATCCAAGAGTGGGTGGCTCTACTCCTTGTACTGCTGGTTCCACTACTTGCGGCTATTATTATAACTGGCAAGCAGCCATGCAACACGCTTCCGCTTATTACAATACCACTTATACTGGTCCGACTGATTTAGTCCAAGGACTTTGTCCAGAGGGTTGGAGCTTACCTAAAGGAGGAACAACACAAACAACATCAAATTATGTTAATTTAGATATTAAGGCAGGCGGAAGTGGCAATAATAACCAACTTAACGGGCTCACATCAATTTTTTGGATTGATATAGGCAATTGGAGAGGGCAATATTCTGGATATTGTAGCAATAATGGCGATACACTATTTGAACAAAATAATACCGGTTATTATTGGAGCAACAATGGGTTATATTCTAACTATCATGCTTATTATCTTGCTTTTAATAGGGAGATTAGAATTCATCCTCAGGTAGCTGATGGAAGGGATTTAGGTTTTTCCATCCGTTGTATAAAAAACTACGAAGGCGAAGCACCTTATCAAATCACTGACAATGGCAAAGAGTATGAAGTAATTGAGTTTTTAGAAAGTGGGACTTTTCATAAGCCCAATGGCGTAAATGAAGTTGACGTATTAGTAGTGGCTGGTGGTGGAGGAGGCGGTGGAAGAGATGACGCTGGTGGAGGCGGAGGAGGTGCTGGAGGCATACTATATAAAATAAATCATAGTGTTGATTCAGGAACACATAAAGTTATAGTTGGCTTAGGCGGAGCTGGGGGAAGCAATAATAGATCAACTGTGTCACACGGTCAAAGAGGCGCCGATTCAAGCATGTTTAATTTTATTGCTTTTGGTGGTGGTGGAGGTAATGAAGGTTATTACACACAAGCATCAAATGCAATACTAGATGGGGGGTCTGGTGGTGGTGGTGGCAACAAATATACAATTAGTGGCGTCGGAGGACAATCAATTCAAACAAATCAAGATGGAGCAATTGCTTATGGAAATCATGGTGGAGAAGGTGGGCCCTATGGTGGAATATATGCGGGCAGTGGCGGCGGAGGAGCTGGTCAGGCTGGCTTAGCTGCTACCACTAGTGTTGCGGGAAAAGGTGGGAATGGAACACAATTTAATATAACTGGCACTAATAAATATTATGCAGGAGGAGGAGCAGGCGGAGTACATTGTTGTACATCAACTATGGGGATAGGTGGTTTGGGGGGCGGAGGGTCTGGTGGAACATATAGCGGTTGTGTCAGGGGGACAAATGGTCTTCCAAATACTGGTGGAGGAGGTGGAGCAGGTTGCGGCGGCGGTAACGGCGGTTCCGGCATCGTCATTGTCCGTTATGAAATTAGTAGCTTCAATCTCAACCTTAATAACAGTAGTGCCAACCTCACTCCCACCAAATCCTCTCCAGAGTTTACTATCTCAGGCACCATCGACTACCCCGATGACGGTGACGCCACTAGTGTGGAAGTTTCTGCCACCATTGGTGGTGTTAATCGAAGTGTTGTCGTTCCAGTTAGCGACAATATGACTTGGCAATTATCATGGAGTTATAATGAATTAACTGAAGGCGAATATAACAGTATTGAATTTACTGCCACCAACAATAGTGCGACTCCCGAAGATACCACCAGCACCTATACTGGCAAAATTATCATTGATAAAACCCCTCCCACTTGTGGTTCTTGGTCTCCAGCTACAAGTCCATGGAAAGTCAGTGGGGGGCAAGATTTCACTTTAACTAGTTCTTCTGATGTGGGCGGCAGTGGCTTAGCCACTGCCTCAGCTAATGTTGCTTGTAGTACTGGTCCCTTGCATGGCGATACTTGTCCCGTCACTATCTTTGATAATGCCGGCAATGATAAAATCTGTACCTCGCCCATTAATAGAGTGGATATCTTTGCTCCTAATTTAACTGTCACTCCAGCCATTACTGGCTGGCAAGGAGATAAGCAAGACATTATTG
>CAZMIQ010000028.1:0-11377 GCA_964566525.1 uncultured Pseudomonadales bacterium
AAAATAAATCTCGTATTTTTACGATTTCAGTCCGATTTTTCGATTGTGCAATACTAATTAATGAAAAATTTCTTTTTCATAAATAATAATTTTTTGTTTAAACCAAAAACTATAACCTGCCCTCAAACACATATAGATAGGAATTGCCAATAAGGCACCCATAATACCAAAAACCTGATAACCAGCTATAATCGACACGATGCTAATAATTGGGCTAATATGAGCTGCATTTTTCATCACTTGCGGCACAATAAACACATTTTCCAATTCTTGAATAATAATGCAAAAAACAACTGTTACCACGCCAGTCACTGGTCCGCCATAAAGAAATGCCAAAGCAATCGCGGGAATAGCCGCAATTGTAGGACCTAAATTAGGAATAATTTCCAGTAAACCAGCCAAAATAGCTAAAGGTAAAGCATAAGGTACACCAATAAGAAACAAACCGATAAATGATAATGCCCCCATAATTAGCATTAAAAAGGATTGTCCCACAATCCAACCACCCAACTCTTTTTCTAAAACTAAAAAAAACTTTTGTACTTTAATCACCTTTTTTTCATCATTAGTAATCCAATAGATTTTTTTATAAAAATTAGTATGCTCCAATGAAAAATGAATTGAGAGCACAAAAAGAGTCACTGCCATAATCAAAGTATTAAAGGTACTCCCCACGAAGTTAAAAATTGTATTCACTGGTGAAGAAAATTTATCGAATAATTCACCTAATTCATTCAAAGTCAAATTCAACATATTAAGATCTTTCGCTAATCCTGGAGCAAACACCTCAATGTTCAATTCTTTCAAAAAAATCATTAATTCATCTATTAGAGACGGTAAAATCCAAGACATGATAAAAACAATTAAAGCTAAAAGTAATAAATAAGTCAAAGTCACCGCTCCACCTTTTGGCAATCTAGTTAATTTAACGATGGTTTTAATAGGTTTTTGTAAGGCCAAAGTCAACAAATAAGCGATAATAATCACAAAGACTAAATTACGTAAATACCAAAAACCACTCACTATCAGCGCGAAAAACAAAATCGTAATTAAAACAATAGTAGTTCTTCTAGCTAATTTAATACTTTCTTTTGTAAGCATAAATATTTCTAATGACTATCGTCAAAAAAATCCTTTTGAGCTTTCATTGCATCCACCTTTTCCCTTAATTCTTTTTTCGATTGTGTATTTTTACCACCTTTAATTATATATGAAATCAGTAAAATAAGCAAGAGGACAATACTCACGACAAGCATTAGCCAATAAGGCAAAGCTATAAAACTATAATTATAAATTTTGGGTCGCACAACATCAGCTAAAGCATAACCACTATATGCTTGAACTTCAAGAATATATTCACCAATCAGTGGCAAAGGAAATTCAAATTCAGACAAAAGCGCAATATTACCCACCACATCAACGACATTTTTACCTCTAGCCAAACGAGAGCTTTCACCTAAAACTAAATCTGGATGAAACTCCCAACTTTTAATCACCGTCCCACTTTTTCTTTTTAAAACAGCCCCTCCTTTAATTAAAGTAGAAGTATTGCCCAAATTATTAATTTTAATTTGCTTTTTTTGCGGTACAAATGAATCAACTATTAGCGGAAATAATACCTCTTCAATTTCTAGCTGACTTTTATCTAAATTACTCTTATCAGTTCTAATAATCACATTGCTCCCAATTTTAAAATTAATTTCTGTTTCCCTCGGAGTTTTCTCTGGGCTAGCTACAAAAAATAAAGTTAATGGAAATTCCTTTTCAGCTACTCCTAATGGGGGAGCGAACTTGACTTGAATTTTTTTGCTACTTTTGGGCAAAAGTTTAACCCCAGCTGATGCCTCTCGATTATTTTCAATTAAACTTAAATAAGGAAAATCATTATTAGCTAAAATCAATGGCTGACCATATAGGTCATCTGGCTGAAAACTTCTAGCCTCTAAATTAATAATTAACGAAGCTTGACTTTCATTAGTCAAAGTATATTCCAAAAACTTTTCTTCTCCTCCACTAACTTGGATTTGAGTATTAATCGGCGAAACAGTTAAATTCTGAGCTTGCAGCCGACTATTAAAAATTAAGCCTATAATTAAATACAATAGGTGAAAAACGGCTTTTTTAGGTATTTTGTGATCTTTTATCATAATTTTAATCAAAACAATGTTTTTAAATATAATTATTAAATTTAATTAAAAATTCGGTACCAGAGTATACATAATGGCATTATTATATGTTCCAGCAAGCGTGGCTCCACTAATCGCTAATTGATATTGAACTTGAGTATGACGATCACGTAATAAATCAGTTGCTTGCCGATCTTGAGCCACCAAAGCCGCTTCTTCATTCAAGGTTACCGCCGGCAATGGTCGATATAATTGCCCATTATTAAAATCTACCAGAGTGTCTGAACCAGAAGCAGTATAACCTAAACCAGAGTTTTTAGGGTTAGTCCAAGCACTTGCTTGATTAAAGTCACAATTTTGTTGGTCGCAAGAGGTATTATTAATTGTACCCCTCGCTTTTTGATCATCAGCAAGAAACCGATAATTACTCACTTTCAACCAGTCATTCTGCTGAATATAAAGGCTATAACCAATAGGAATATTAGAATTTACCGTTAATTGATTGCTTTTTTGCACAAAAACATCTGGAGTCAAACTACCAAAATCTATTTCCATTTGGTCGATATTAAGTCGGATAGCGGAAGCCGTCGCTGTTTCACCAAAAATAAATTCACCAAACTGAAGATAATAATTTTCTGACCAAGCAGCCTCAATAGTTTTGTAGCGCACAATCACAATACCAGAACCACCATCACCACCCTTACCGCCAGTCCTAGTACCGCCACCGCCGCCACCAGTATATGGTGAGCCATTGCCGCCATCACCAGTAGTTGAGTTAGCGATACCGCCGCCACCCAAACCTGGATTACCAGAGCTTGCATCAGTGCCATCACCAGCACCAGCGCCTCCACCCGCAAACCAACCACTATCTCCATAATTTTCACCAAATATGTTAGCAAAATTTACACCATCACCACCATTACCACCAATATTACTGTCTGGTCCACCGTCACCACCAGCTTCGCTAGCACCGCCACCTCCACCACCAGCACCACTACCAGCAGTTGTTCCAGCACGAGCTTTACCACCATCATTTCCTTGAGAGACATCAAGCGAACTACCGCCTAAAGTTTCTTGTCGACCACCTCCACCACCGCCTGAACCACCATCTTTTCCTTGTTGCAAATGAGTGCCTCCGCCTCCTCCGCCTTTAACAATGTATTCACCAAAAGCCGAATCACCACCATTTTGACCATTACCAGAATCAGGAGTGCTACCAGTATTTGGTCCTCCTAAACCTCCATCGCCAACTAATATTTGAAAGCTATTACCTTGACTCAAAAAAATATTAGTGAGATAATTTAGACCACCCGCTCCACCTCCTCCAGCTCCAACAGTTCCATACTGACCTGTTCCCGCTCCACCTCCTCCACCAGCCACAATTAAAACGTCAACACTGTTAATATCAGCTGGCGGAGTAAAAACACCATTCCGCAAAAATTCAACATAGGTATATTCACCATTGGCTTTAGGGTCTTCACCTTCATAATTTTTGAGACAACGAATGGTGAAGCCATAGTTTTTATAATTACCATAGTCACTTGGATTAACATAAGTTGAGTGGAAATACATCCCATAAGCATTAGTTACATTATAAAGTGAACTACTCCACCAATAACCACGACCACCTTGATAATACAAGGTTCCAGTTGGACCACAACCACCAGAAAAAGGTCCTTTCCAATTACTACCTTGCCAAAACCCCGTTGCAGGCAAACCAGCAATCTCATGTAAAACAGCAAAACTATAATCACCAGCATTAGTAGGCAAACTCCAACCTTCAGGACATAAGCCTTGAACATTAGTGGTAAAACCAGTATAAGTTGTATTATAATAAGCAGAGGCGTGCTGCATGGCTGCTTGCCAATTATAGTAATAACCACAGGTAGTAGAACCAGCCGTACAAGGAGCAGAGCCGCCAACACGAGGATCGCGACAATCACCAAAAGTACCAGTCCCAAATTGATTAGAAGATGTGGCAGAACCATTACCATTAAAAGTAGATTTACCAGCGCAAGCGTCAGTAGTGCCACCATACATTAAATTATCGACCATCCAACACTGACCATCTGAAAATTTTCTAATTTCATATTGCTTGCCATCTCTTTCATCAGTTAAAGTTGGTCCTTGAGTAAAATTAGTCCCAGTAGGAGTAGCTAAATCACGACAATCACTCCATCTCCATGATTGCATGGTAGTTTGAGCCAAAATACAATTAAATGAAAATAAAAAAATAATTAAAAATAAGACAAAAATTAAAAACTTTTGAGAAAAAGAATTGATAAGTAATAATAAATTGATTGTTTTCATAAATAACTAAATAAATATATTCACGTCTTTGAGTTTATCATAATTGGCTTGAAATGTAAAGCACTAACTGTTATAATCACCCTATGTCTTTTACTCAAGCAGCAAATCAAATCAAAACTAAACCAATGATTATTTTTGATTTCGATGGCACCATCGCTGATACTTTCACTCCCACGATGGAGATTTTAGCCCAAGATTATCAAAAATGGGGCGACCCTTTTCATAAAAAACACACTATCAATCATTTACGATCTTTAACCATCGCAGAAATTGTCAAAACCATTCCAGGAGGTTGGTGGAAATTTGCTTATTTATTATTAAGGTCAAAAAAACATATTGATGCTAATATGAGCAAAATCAAAGCCTACCCTGGCATAATTTATACCATTAGATCATTGTATGATGACGGTTATCCTTTAATTATCGTCACTTCTAATAAATCATCAACGGTCACAAATTTTTTAAAACAATTTAATCTAGACAAAGCCTTTTTGGGCATATATCCAACCAAAGGCTTATTTAAAAAAGCCAAAAAATTAAAACAAGTCTTAAAAAAATACAATTTAAAACCCTATCAAGCTTTTTATATCGGAGACGAAATCAGAGATATTCATGCCTGCCAGAAAATTGATTTACCCATTATTGCCGTCAGTTATGGCTTTAATGCTTATGAAGGATTAGCCAAATATAGACCAAATTATTTAGTCAAAAAACCAATTCAAATTTTAACTTATCTCCAAAGTTTGGAAAAATAATTCACCAAGTAAGTTTACTAAATATCCAAGATAAAGCCATAGTTAAAAATAATAAACTAGGTAACAACCAAATCGCTTTTTTTTGCTTTTGCGCCTCTATCTCTCTTCTTTTCTTTCTTTCTTCGCGAGCAATTTTCTTTTGAAGTTTTTCCAGCTCTAAAGCAGCAGTGTCTTCTGACACCGCTGCTGCTAATTCCTCAGGCGTAACTTGAACGTTCTTATTTCTAGCCATTATTATTCTTCATTAAGGACTATTACAGCATCATAAGTACCTGCTGCATCCTCAGTCTGATAATCTTCATCATAAATCAAAGTTTTATCACTACCTTTTTCAAGGACTTTAATTAAAGCACTATTTCTTTCCTTCATTAAGACAAAAGTGCCAGCGTCTTCATATTTACCTTTAGCATTACCAGTTTGAACACCCTTAAAGCCTTCTTTTTCTAAAGCAGTCTTCACTTTACCCGCCAAGCCAGCAACCCCTGTTGCATTTACCACTAATACCTTTTGCTTATCAATCGCAACTTCTTCAGTATCCCCTTCCTCAGGAGTGCTAGCTTCTTCCTCCTCTTCTTCATTAGAAGAAGCAGGCTGAGTACTTTCAGTGGCTACAGGAATCTCAGCAATAGGCTCAGGAGTGGGCAAAAAGGTCGGTTCAGGCGTCGGCGACACTTCTGATTTTAAGACATCTTTACCAGAAAGTAAAAGAATGCCAATACCGACGACAATTCCGACAATAATAGTAATAGCAAAAATTAAAATGAATAAAAACAATTTTTTGAAAAACATACCCATACGACCTTTCTTTTTTGTGACTAAATTGGTATCAGTAATTTTATCATTGTTTTCTATTTTTTTCTCCGCAGTTTTTGCAATTTCTGTTTTTGACTCTGTCACTTTTTTATCTTTATTCATGAAACTAAGAGCAAATTTTTTGTTTGGCGCTTTTTCAGTTACAGCCGCATCAGTCTTAATTTCAGTGGTCGATTTAACTGAGGGGCTAACCTCAGTTTTTTCTTGCTCAGCTACTTTTTCTTGAATTTTTTGCGTTTCAACTGTAGTTGACGATGACTTTGACTCATCAACAACTGTCTCTTGAGCTACTGAAGATTGCTCCTCAGACACAGATATTTGTTCACTTATAATTTGAGCCGCAGCCACCTCGGGCACAACTTCGGCAACAATCTTCTTTGGTAAAAAAACGGCCGTCGCTGGCTTCAGTCTCGATGTATTTTCTTCAAATCTGCTCGTTTCTAATTGCTCAATCGAATCTTTTTTCACCTCAGCTTCTTGATCAGTATTTACTTGGCCAACTAAATCTTTTTTCAGTTCTTCCCCTGGGCTACTATTAACTTCTTTAAGTTTATCCTCATTTACAACAGAATCTCGATTAATAGATGATATTACTGCTTCCTTTTTTTCTGAAACAGACCCAGCTTTATCTTGATTGCCAGATGCAGTTAATTCCTCAGTAATTGCCTCAGTCATTACTTGCTCAGTTTTAGTTACTTCAGCAGGCACGGCTTTTGTTTCTTCGACCACTAAATCAAAGCGAGGCACTGGAAAATCAGCCAAGCTCAGAGTCCGCGCCCCCACTTCAATAATTTGACGCAAATATGATGGCACTTTAGCCTCTTCTTCATTTTGCTCAGTTAATTGTTGCACTGGAAGAGTTTTAAGCAAAATTTTCTTCAATCTTTCTTCCACTAAACCACTAGTTAATAAATAAGCAGTTTGCAAATTAGGATCAGCTCCTTTAAGAGTTTTAACAGTTTCGGCAATAATTTCAAGATCAGTCAGCTTGGCGTTGACAGTTTGATTAATACCAATATAATGTTCAGCTAAATACAATCTTTCACCCATCTGAGCGATAGTTAATGATGGCTCAAGACTCACAGCCGCTTTTAAAATCCAAGACAAAGGTACAATTTCATCAATTTTGATTTCTTTATTACCAATCGCCAATTTAATGGTCGCAATTAATTCTTTTTCGAAAGCCGAGAGCTGAACTTTAGAATTATCTTTTCTTTGCAATAAAATACTCGTGCGGGTGTCATGAGAAAAAGTTGAGACTTCAATTCTAGGAAGAAGTTGATCGCGCAGATGTTCAGCGATTTTAAGATCTTCAATTTCAGGTACATTGACTATGGTATCAGTAAAAAGAAAATCTGGTAAAACTAAAGTATAAGTCCCTTCTTCAATCCGTTCGAAAAGTTTTTTTAAATTTTCAAAAAGAAGATTTTCATCTTTCATGAAATCACCATTTATCTGATGAAAAGCTTGCACAAAATAATAATCTTCTTTAGGTGTTTCAGCTACTTTAGCCGTAAAAGCCATTTCTGGAAAAACGTATAAAAGTTTATTATTTTTTAGCATATTGACTCCTTTATTTAAATTGCCGACTGCCTCATTATATTATAAAAAGTAAAATAATGCAAATCTAATTAATCAAGCAAAAATGCCCTATTTTGTTATAATAAAGTTACTTCTTGCATATATTGATAGCGTAACCACTAATTAAATTAGACCAAAACTTGATTTATATGGGCTTTATGATATAATTTGAGATATTATGTCAGGTTTAAATTCAAATCAGGTAGAAAATAAAATTAATCATGAGTGGCAAAGTGAAGAATCAGAAACAGGCTTACCTCTTAATCAGGAACCAAATCAAAAAAGCGAAGCCGCTACTCTTAAATTAAGACAAGCTTTAATTGGGCTCAATGAGCAAAAAAATCAAGCAGAAATTGAAGCAATTAGAGCAGAAATAATATCCTTAAGCCAAGAAGCTGCATCAGTCAAAAATCACTTAGCAATCGAAACCAGCGAAGCAATTGAGAAAGCCGCAGAATTGACCAATCACAACAATCGATTAAATTTAAAAAATACTTTAGGCTGGACCACAATTAATGCTTATGATTTATTCATCAAAAAGGCAAACAAACAAAAAGAAAACCAATCTTCAAGCAGCAAAAAATCAAATTTACTTTCTCCCATTGGGCAAATATTACGCTTTAATAATAGTAGTGGCGAAGATGACACTAATCAAAAAGCTGGCTAATTAAAGACCAGCTTCTTTTAATTTTTCAATCGCTTTTCTTTGTTCACGATTAAGTTTGCTTGGAATTTCTGCCACCAATTTGACATACATATTACCCTTACCGTCTCTTTGTAAATAGGGCAAACCTTCTTTACTCAATCTCACCATCGTGTGAGATGGCGTACCTTCTCGCACTTTCATTTTCACCTCTCCAGTCAGAGTTTTGATTTTAATTGTTCCACCCAAAATTAAAGTTGTTAGAGGCAACGAAATATCAACAAAAATATCTGCACCTTCACGTTTAAAATAAGGATCATCTTCGACGTCAAAAGTAATATAAAGTTGCCCGAAGCGAATACGCGTGCCGTCATCAACACCAGCTGGAATTTTGATTTTCTGTTTTTTGCCATTAGCCTCAATGGTTTTTTCTGTACCTAAAGCTGCCTCCATAAAAGAAAGTTTCATCGAATAACTCTGATAAGTTTTGGCTGCCCGCCCATAATTACCACCAAAAAAGCTATTAAAAATTTCGAATGGGTCAATAAAATCACCACCAGCGAAAGGATTTTGACTCCCGCCATAAGACCAAGTAAATGGACCTTGCTGAAAACCACCAGCAAAAGGATTTTGGCCCATGCCAGAACTAGGATCAAAAGCACTGTGACCAAATTGATCATATTTTTGTCTTTTTTCTTGATTACTTAAAACTTGATAAGCTTCATTGATTTCTTTAAATTTTTCTTCGGCATTAGCTTCTTTATTGCGATCCGGATGATATTCCAAAGCCAGCTTACGATAAGCTTTTTTAATTTCTTCAGCCGTGGCATTTTTATTAATACCAAGAATTTCATAGTAGTCTCTTTTTGATGTCATAGATTTGGTATTATACCTAATTTTTTAGCAAATGTCAAAGGTAGATGCTAATAGCATGAATTCTAAAAATGAAAATTCAATCATCATTAATCCTAATAATTAAAAACTACACGCCCTTTTGTCATTTTTCTGAGTATCATATACATGGAAGAGCTTTTTAACAAATAAAAAAAATCAAATTCAAACTGGTGGGCGTTTCTTTATATATAAAAAAAGAAAGCCTCAATCAGTTAGTCCACCAATTGGTATTAAGTTAATACTGATTGAGTTAGAAAGAGTAATGAAAATTATTTTTTCCATAAAGATTGGCAAAGCTGTTTTGACAGCGAGCTATAATCTGAAGTCAAAAAAAATAACCTTAAGGATTGAGATGTAAAGGTTATTTCGATAAGCTGGTGGGTATTAGTCATGCCCACCATTTTGAATTTGAGAGTATTATAACATAGGAAATAGGTAAATTATTCCCAAATGTATGTAAACCTATTCAGTAAACCTATTCAGTCCAATACATTCCAAAATGCTAATTTAATAAATTTTCAAAACTAATTAATATTTTATAAAAAAACAACTATGCAATTCTTATTGTAATTTTTTACAATTAATGCTAAAATCAAGAATAATGTTATTAAGAAAAACGAGTAAATTTTTATTTAGTATTATCATACTTTTCAGTATTTGGCTAAATTCATCTACTTTAACTTTTGGTGCCAGCCGTGGAGATTACATCACTGCCATCAATTTTGGTGAATATGCCACTTTTGGTGGCAGCACTTGGCGCAAGGCACGCTATTATGATCATGATAATTTTGTTTCTGGCGAGCAAGGATATTTTATTAGGCTTTATGATAATAATTATACTGGAGTATATGGAGGTTCAGACAATGCTTTTGCTACTTCTTCTTTAGCAACTTCTACACTTTCCACTTTTTATAATAATATTGCTAATACTGGCGATATTAGATCAGAAATATTAAATACAACTTGGTCTACAAAAGATCAAAATGGAGGTGGAAATCCAAATTTTATTGGAAAAGTAGCAATTCCTTCATATTGGGAAATTCAGAATAATATAGAGATTTTTGGCACTCCTTTTACTGAATGGTTTTTTACAAGAACCCCAGCAGCATCTAGTAACTTGGGTTTTTGGTGGGCTAGAGCCTCTGATCAATTTTGGACACATTTAACTGAAAATTATTTGTCAACACCTTTAAGAGTTATACCTTCATTAAGATTGTCATCATCTGTTCAGGTCTGTAGCGGCGATGGCACCAGTGACCAACCATATATTTTAGCTAATGGGATGGAAAATTGCCCTCCTGCACCTGGTGATCCAATTACCAAAATTAGTTATGGTGAATACGCCACCTTTGGCGGCAGCACTTGGCGAAAAGCCCGCTATTATGATCACACCACCTTTGTTGCTGATGAGCAAGGGTATTTTATTCGACTTTATGATGACTCTTATACTAGTAAATACGCAGACTGCACTAATACGTCTGATTGTGTTAATATGAATTTTTTTGGTAATTCCTTAATTCAAAATACAACTTTGGAAACTTTTTATACAAATTTAACTGATAATAACAATATTAAAGCTGCTATTTTAGACACTAATTGGTCTACTAAAGACGAAAATGGGGGCGGTGTTTCTAATTACAATAATAAAATAGCCATACCCTCATATTCGGAAGTTGAAAATAATAATGAAATTTTTTTAAATGATGCTAGTAATTGGTTTTGGCTGCGTACCCCACGCGCATCATTATCATATCAAGCATGGGTTGCAAAATCATTTTTATCTCTTAATATTGATAATATTTATTTCGCAAATAGAGTAATTCCAAGTCTGAGGTTATCACCAAAAACCACCATTCTCTCTGGAGACGGCACGAGTGACAATCCATATGTACTTAGTTATTCACCCTATATGATTAATATTGAAAACGGAAATACAGACATCGCCCTCACCAAATCCTCTCCAGAATTTATCATTTCCGGTACCATTGACTATCCTGATGATGGTGATGCCACCAGTGTGGC
Source organism: uncultured Pseudomonadales bacterium (assembly GCA_964566525.1). GTDB lineage: Bacteria > Patescibacteriota > Microgenomatia > UBA1400 > PJMF01 > CAZMIQ01. The sequence continues at coordinate 11,145 of CAZMIQ010000028.1, forward strand.
AGTTTCTGCCACCATTGGCGGTATTAACCGAAGCGTCAACGTCCCAGTCAGCACCAACATGTCTTGGCAATTATCTTGGAATTATAATGAATTAAGTGAAGGCGAATATACTAATATTGAATTTACTGCCACTAGCAATAGTGCAAATCCCGAAGAAACCACCAGCACCTATACAGGTAAAATAATTATTGACAAAACTACTCCTACTTGCGGCAGCTGGTCACCAACTGAGA
>CAZMIQ010000029.1:0-1764 GCA_964566525.1 uncultured Pseudomonadales bacterium
CGCTATTAATCAATAAAAAATGAGGAATTTACCAACACAAAATTTTACATAACCCGCAATGCTTGAAATTGTTTATTATTCTTCACCAGTGGGAAATTTGAAAATTGAAAGTAAAAATGGGCAATTGTGGTCGGTTTCAATGGCGAAAGAAGTTAATTTAGTCAAGAATAATAATCCATTGTTGGCTGAGGCTATCAGACAGTTTGATGAATATTTTGCTGGGAGGCGTAAGAATTTCGATTTACCATTAGCATGGCGTGGAACTAGTTTTCAAATTAAGGTTTGGCAGACTTTATTAAAAATACCTTATGGTCAAACTTGGAGTTACCAGGAGTTAGCACACAGTATTGGTCAAATTACAGCAAGTAGAGCAGTAGGCAATGCCAACAAGGCAAATCTATTAATGATAATCGTTCCTTGTCATCGAGTGATTAGAGCTAATGGAGAAATAGGTGGTTATGGCAGCGGTGAGTTGATTAAGAAGCATTTATTAGATTTGGAAAAGCAGAGTTCTGGTTATTGTAAACAATAATTGTGTTATAATTAAAGCTAGAAAGGAAGAGAATATATGAATAAAAATTTAATTATTGTAGGAGTGGTAGGATTGGTAATTGTTGGTGGCATAATGATGTTTAATAAACCGAAAGAAGATATGGTGAGTGAAGTGGGCGAAGTAGTTTCAACACAAGTGATTGATTCATCACCATCGAGTGAAGTGGCAAATATAAATGAGTCAATTTACTTGTCTTGTGATAACAATTATGACTTGTCATTATCTTATCACAATCCTGATGAAGATGGAGTAATGCGAGAAGTATCAGTGATGGGTACGGATGGTGAAAAAATGATTGGTTATGAAATGATTCCAGCAATTTCTGCGAGTGGAGCGAAATATCAAACTGAAGATGGGGTTTTTACTTTATGGGAACATCAAGGCACTTTCGAATTGAGTGAAAATGATCAAGTGTTTGCAACTTGTACTCAAATTGAAAATTAATTTGTTTATTAATGTTTTGAGATTTGTTAATTAGAAACTAACAGTTTAAAAAGTTATGATTAAAGTTATTTTTTTAGATTTGGATAGAACGACGACTAATAGTCAGAAAGTTATTACTGAAGAAACTAAAAAAGCGATCAAAAAAGCTCAGGAGAAGGGTTATGTAGTTGGTTTGTGTACTGGTAGGCAATTGCCTTTACTTTTGCCTTTAATCGATTTAGATGAACTTTTTCCTCCGACTAGGATGCATATTATTGCTGGTGGGGCACAAATTATTAATAATGAGTGTGTCCCTCTTTGGCAAAAGCAAATAGTTGCTCAGGTAGTGAATGAAATTTTTATTCAAGCTGATAAATGTCAAGTTAATTTAATTACTAGTAGTGAATATCAGATTATTGTTAATCACTCATTATTATTGGAAAGATTGAGTATAGAGTTGCAAATGGATAATTTGTGTTGTACGCGAAATTGTCAAAAGCCAGTGAATATTATTGTCGCTAGTCAAATTAATGATCAGTTTACTGATTTTATTAGACAACTTGAGTCTGAGCAAATGATTAGTAGTAAAAAAATGCTTGATTATAGTATGCAAGTATTCTTTGATATTACCGCGCATCAAGTGAATAAGGGTTTGGCAATTAAGCAGTGGTCGAAATTAAATCAAGTACCATTAAATAATATTGCGATGGTGGGTGATGGTTTGAATGATTTGCCAGCTTTGCAAGTAGTTGGTTACCCTTTTATTATGGGTAATGCAGTTGACGAAT
>CAZMIQ010000029.1:1774-11326 GCA_964566525.1 uncultured Pseudomonadales bacterium
AATAATGGCCTGGCGGCTTGGCTGAATGATTTGCCCAGATTGTAAATATTGTCTAATAAGTGATTTATTTTGATTTTTCCATTGACTTAATCATAAATTTATTAGTTTGAAAATCAAGCAATAAGTTTTTTTTATTTTTAAGTTCTCCTTTAAGTAGCATTTGGGCCAATTTAGTTTCAATTTCTTTTTGCATAAATCTTTTTAAAGGTCGAGCGCCAAATTGCGGATCATAAGCTTGTTCTATGATGGCAGTCATGGCTGAAGGTGAGATTTGCAGATGAAGATTCTGATCTTTTAATTTTTGATTGACTTCAATGAGGAGATTATTAATGATGTCGGCAATTTGTGCTTGGGCGAGTTTTTCAAAAATAATAATTTCGTCAAGGCGATTGAGAAATTCTGGTTTGAAATGACTTTTTAGGACTTGATTGATTTTTTCTTTGAGCGTATTATCAATTTTTTCACTGGCCATAATTAAATCACTACCGAGATTGGAAGTCATAATGATAATAGTGTTTTTGAAATTGACTATTTTTCCTTGACCGTCGGTCAATCGTCCATCATCTAAAACTTGCAATAAAACATTCAGGACTTCTGGATGGGCTTTTTCGATTTCATCAAATAGAATGACGCTATATGGTTTCGTGCGGACGGCTTGGGTTAATTGACCACCTTCTTCATAGCCGACATAACCTGGAGGGGCACCAATTAAGCGAGTAACGCTAAATTTATCTAAGTATTCACTCATATCAATTCGAATCATTTTATTTTCATCATCAAAAAGTTCGGCGGCTAAGTTTTTGGCGAGAAAAGTTTTGCCGACACCAGTGGGTCCGAGAAAGATGAAAGAACCGAGAGGGCGATGTGGATCGCTTAAGCCTGCGCGGGAGCGAATGATAGTGTCTGAGATGGCTTGAATGGCTTGGTCTTGACCGATAACTTTGGTTTTTAGCTGATCAGCTAGTTTGAGAATTTTTTCTTTTTCGGCTGCTAATAATTTGCTGACGGGTACACCGGACCAGCGAGAGACTACTTGAGCTATTTCTTCGGCAGTTAATTCTTGCTTGAGTAAACTTTTACCTGAATTAGTTTTCTCTTTAGCACTTTTTTCAGCCGCTTTCAACTTTTGTTGTAAGTCATTGAGCGTACCATATTTGAGCTGGGCTAATTTATCTAAGTCATATTCTCTTTCAGCTTGTTCAATTTGATAATTGACTTGTTCAATTTCTTGTTTGATTTTTTGAATTTCCTCGATTTGTTGTTTTTCTCTTTGCCATTGAACTTGAAGAGTTTTTTGCCTTTCATTTAAACTAGCTAATTCTTGATTTAATTGCTGATATTTTTCTTGTGAGAATTTGTCTTTTTCTTTACTAAGAGCCTGTTTTTCAATTTCTAATTGTAAGACTTTGCGAGTAAGTATATCTAATTCTTCTGGCATAGAATCCATTTGAGTGCGAATCATGGCGGCAGCTTCATCGATTAAATCAATGGCTTTGTCTGGAAGATGACGATCATTAATATAGCGATCACTTAAAGTGCAAGCGGCAATAATGGCTTGGTCAAGAATTTTGATTTTATGAAATAATTCATATTTTTCTTTCAGACCTCTGAGAATAGAAATACTGTCTTCGACGCTAGGGGCTTGAACTTGAATCATTTGAAAGCGACGTTCAAGAGCGGCATCCTTTTCTATATGTTTGCGGTATTCATCGGTAGTGGTCGCACCAATGACTTTGACTTCGCCTCGGGCGAGAAGAGGCTTGAGCATATTGCCAGCATCGAGAGCACCTTCGCTTTTACCCGCGCCAACAATCATGTGAATTTCATCAATGAAAGCGATTATTTTTCCTTCGCTGACAGTTAATTCCTTGATGACGGCTTTCAATCTTTCTTCAAATTCACCTTTGTATTTGGCGCCAGCGACTAAGGCTCCTAGATCTAGAGAGAAAATAGTTTTATCCTTAAGATTGGCGGGAACATCGCCTTTAATAATGCGTTGGGCGAGGCCTTCAACAATCGCGGTCTTCCCTACTCCAGGTTCACCGACTAAAACGGGATTATTTTTGTGGCGACGAGATAAAATTTGAATCGCGCGTCTAATTTCTTGGTCACGACCGATAACGGGATCTAATTTGCCAGCTTTGGCTTGAGCGGTGAGATCTTGACCATATTTTTCTAAAGCTTGATAATTTGTTTCTGGATGTTCATTAGTAATGGTTTGATTGCCTCTGATGGCTTGGAGATTTTTTTCGATGGTTTTTTGATCTAAGTTGAGATTTTTAAGGGTTGGTAATAAAGCTAAAAATAGATGCTCGACGCTGAGAAAATTGTCTTTCATTTTGGTCATGATTTTTTCAGCTTCAGCCATGATTTGTTCTAATTGCGAATCAACGCCAACTTGAACATTGCCCGTCACGGCCGGTAATTGGCTTAATTCTTGGTCGATTTGGCGTTTTAAGTCATCGAGTTGATAATTGCTTTTAATAAGAATCTGGGGAATTAAGCCATCTTCTTGGCTGATTAGGGCGTGTGCTAAATGCCAAATGCCAATTTGGCTATGATGATATTTTTGGGCTAATTCATGCGCTTGCATGATTGCTTCTAGACTTTTTTGCGTAAATTTTTGGGTTTGCATTTTGCCTCCTTCATAATTAGCAGTCTTTGTTGCCAATTGCTAAAATGATAACATAAAATGGGGGATTTGTCAAATGTGGGGTTAAAACAAAAAATCTGCGAAAAGCAGATTTTTGTAAGACCACTGTCTTAGCCTTTGAAGGCAATTTGGATTTATCTTTATTTGAACTTGTAGTATAATTAAAGATAGTTGTTTTTATTATATAGTATTTTAGAAAAAAAGCAAGATGTCTAAAAGTATTGGTGATTATTATTTGGGATTGGATATAGGAACAAATTCAATAGGTTGGGCAGCAACTAATGAAAACTATGATTTATTACAAATTGATAATAAGGCAACATGGGGTGTAAGGCTTTTTGAAGAAGCGCAAACGGCAGCTAATCGAAGGATAAATAGGAGTAATCGTAGAAGAATCCAAAGAACTAAACAAAGAATTATTTGGCTAAATGAATTGTTGGAAGAAGAATTGAATAGAGTTGATCCTAATTTTCTTAAAAGATTGGAAGAGAGTAAAATTAAGGAAGATTGTAAAATTGATAAAAATGGTAAATATTCTTCAATAATTTTTCCAATTAAGAAGGAAGAAAAACAATTTTATAAAAAATATCCGACAATTTCACATTTGAAAAAAGATTTTTTGGAAAATATAGACAACCAGTATACTAAAGATATCAGATGTTTGTATTTAATTTTACATCAGTATTTTAAAGCCAGAGGACATTTTTTATTAACTGGTGAATTAATGAACAACGATCAAGGGATTAGTCAAAACTATTTTAATGATTTATTGCTTGATTTTTTAAATTTTATTAGCGAAGAGTTTGGAATTTATTGGGATGATAATAAAGTTGATGAGTTTAAAAAAATATTATTATCACAAATTGGAGTAAATGATAAAACTAAGCAATTAAAAAATTTGCTTTTTATTAATAATAGCGAACTCAATCATTTAAAACAACAAAACGCTATAATTAAATTAATAGCGGGTGGCACTATTAATATAGATGAACTTTTTGATGATGATAATTTGGTTGAAAGTGAATTTAAAAAACTATGTTTTAAAGGAATTAATTATGAAGAAGAAGTTAGACCAAATCTTGAAACCATACTAGTGGATAAAATTGTTTTAATTGATAAATTAAAACAAATATATGATTATGTAATTTTACAAAATATATTAAGTGGTGAAAGATATCTATCATATGCTCGAATTAAAATGTATGAGCAACATCGTGAGGATTTGAAGTTGTTAAAAGATGTGGTGAGGCAAGAAAAATATAAGGTTAAAAAGAAACTAGTTTTTGATATTGTAGACGATAAAATTAATAATTATGCGAAATATACTGGTAAAAGATGCGGTGTATGTTCTCAAGAAGAATTATGTGTATTTTTAAAAAAAGAATTATTTAATAATTGCAAAAATGATGAGGGCTTAAATAAGAATGAAAAAAAACTTTATCAGAAAATATCAGAAAAAAAATTCTGCAGTAAACAAAGAAGTATTGACAATGGTGTTATTCCTAATCAAGTTCATTGTTTAGAATTAGAAAAAATTTTAGAAAATTGTTTTAAATCATTTTCTTTTTTGGGAAGGATAGATCAAATTGATAGTACGGCTAATAAATTAGTGAAAATAATGAAATTTAGAATTCCTTATTTTGTAGGACCATTAAATGGCAATGAAATGACTAGAAAGAAGGGAAGATTTTGGTTAGAAAAAATTATTGGTCAGGAAAATACCAAAATTACTCCTTGGAATTTCAAGCAAGTAGTGGATGAAAAAGCTTGTGCAGAAAAATTTATAAATAATTTAACTAATTATTGTACTTATCTTAAAGGTGAAAAAGTATTACCAAAGTCATCTTTATTATATCAAAAATATGTAGTTTTAAATGAATTAAATAATTTAAAAATTAAAAATCAAAAACCAAATACTGATGTTAAACAAAAGATTTTCAATAAATTGTTTATGAATAAAAATAAAGTTAGTAGAAAAGCTTTGGTTGATTTTTATCAAATTGAGTATGGAGAAAAGATATCTAAAGAAGATATAAGCGGTATTGATTTAGCTTTTAATAATAGTTTGTCAACTTATTTAGCACTTAAAGCTGATTTTGCTGATTTATTAATTACTCAAGATGGTCAGGAATTAATTGAAAATGTAATTTTATGGAGCACTATTTTTGGAAATGAAAAAAGAATGCTGAAAGAAAAGATTGAAAAAGTTTATGGTAATAAAATTAATCAGCAGCAAATAAACAAACTTGTAAGTAAAAATTTTAATGGTTGGGGCAAATTAAGCAATAAGTTTCTTACTGGCATATACGGTCAAGCAATTGAGGGAGATTATTGTCTAGATAAAATGAGCATTATTGATGCTCTATGGGAATCAAATTATAATTTGATGGAATTATTAAGTGATAATCATTTTTCATTTTGGAATACAATTGAAAAGGAAAATCAGACAAATACAGAAATTAGCAATTTTGATAAAGTGAGCTATGATTTGGTCGAAGAAATGTATGTCTCTCCAGCTGTTAAAAGGGCTATTTGGCAAGCTTTAAGAATAGTGGCTGAAATAATAAAATTTATTGGTAAACCACCGAAAAAGATTTTTATTGAAAGTACTAGAGATGCTACTGGACAGCAAAAAGGACAACGGACAAATGCTCGCCGTCAACAAATTGAATATTTTTATAAAAATATTAAAGAAGATTTTGATGTAATGAATCAACTTAAGATTGAGTTAAATAATACCAGTGATGATCAATTAAAATCAAAAAAGTTTTTCCTTTATTTTATGCAAATGGGTAAGTGTATGTATTCTGGCAAACCAATCAGATTAGAAGAATTAAATAACCAAAATTTCTATGATGTAGATCATATTTATCCGCGTTCACTGACTAAAGATGATAGTTTAAGTAATTTAGTTTTAGTTGAGGCAAAAATGAATCGGGAAAAAACTGATACTTATCCACTAGACTTAAATATTCAGAATGAAAGGAAATCGTTTTGGAATTATTTATTGAAGATTAATTTGCTTTCGAAAGAGAAACATGGTCGATTGTTGAGAACAACTAGATTAACAGATGATGAATTGGCTAGTTTTATTAATCGTCAATTAGTAGAAACTAGTCAGGCAAATAAAGAAGTAAAAAATGTTTTAATTAATTTGTATGGAGAAAATACAAAAGTGGTCTTTTCTAAGGCTGGATTAGTATCTGATTTTCGTCATGAATTCAATTTATATAAATGTAGGGCGGTAAATAATTTTCATCATGCTCATGATGCTTATCTTAATATTGTGGTAGGCAATGTTTATAATGTTAAATTTACTGATAATCCCTATAATTTTGTGAAAAAAAGCGCTCAGAGATCATATTCTTTAAAGCCAGAAGTATTTTGGAGAAATTTTAATATTGAAAAGAATGGAATGAAAATTTGGGAAAAAGCTGGTAGAAATGGTTTGTCTTATGATAAAAATAAAGCCTGTGTTGTTTATGATGAGAGCAAGGATGAAGGGTCAATCAAAAAAGTGAGGCAAGTATTAGCTAAGCCAAATATTTTAGTTACTAGAATGACAAGAACTGGTAAGGCTTTATTGTCTAAAGTAACTATTTTGCCAGTTGGGAAAGGGATGATTAGGATTAAAAAAGATTTGCCAATCGAAAAATATGGTGGTTATACTAATAGTGGAACGGCATATTTTTGCGTAATTGAAAGAGATGAAATAAAAAATAAGGTAATTAAAAAAGTAAAAACAATTGAAACAATCACAGTGATGGAAAAAGAAAAATATGAAAAAGGTCCGATAGCTTATTTTCAAGATCAAGGTTATAAAAATGTTCGCTTGCTTGTGCCACAGATGAAAGTGGGGTCTTTATTAAAAATAGATAATGCTTATGTAACTATAGCAGGAAAAACAGGTGATCGTTTTTTATTAAATATTTCTAGTGAATTATTTGCAAATCAAGAAAGAATTCGTTATTTTCGTTATTTAGATAAGTTTGTTGCTCTTAGAAAAAAAATAAAAAATGTTTTATTATCAAATAATACTTTGGTGACTAAGGAAAAAAATGAAAATTTGTATGACTTTTTTTTAAGTAAGTTTGAACAAAAAATTTATAGTGATGTTTTTTCTAGCATTTGGCAAAATTATATAGAGCAAGGAAAACAAAAATTTCTTTCTTTAGCCTTAGAAGAACAATGCGAGGTATTAATGCAAATTTTACAATTTTTTACTTGTAATGCAGTTTCAGCTGATTTAAGTTTAATTAATGGTAAAGCAAATAGAATTTTAATTTCAAAAAATATTACTGGTAAAAAAATTAAACTAATTAATCAGTCAATTACTGGATTAGCTCAAAATAGTATTATTTTATAAGTTGGTTTAATATGAGTTGGCGAATTGTGGTTATTTCTAGTATTGCTAAATTAGAACTTAAGCTAAATTATTTAGTGATTAAGCAAGATGGCAATACCCAAAGGATTTTTATTAATGAAATTGGGACATTAATAATCGAAAGTACGGCAGTATCTCTGACTTGTGCTCTTTTGAGTGAATTAATAAATAAAAAAATTAAAGTGATTTTTTGTAATGAAAAGCGTAATCCTCAGAGCGAATTGATTAGTTGTTATGGTAGTCACGACATGAGTAATAAATTAAAAATGCAATTATCTTGGAGAGAAGAAATAAAAGACCAAGTAGCTTTAGCAATTTTGAAAGAAAAAATTAGTCGGCAAGCATTAATTTTGTCAAAATATAAATTAATTAATGCTACTGCTTTATTGAGGATGAAGGAAGAAATTATGATCGGTGACCCTAATAATTGTGAGGGGCATGCGGCTAGAACATATTTTAATAGTTTATTTGGGATGGAGTTTGTTAGAGAAAAAGATAGCATCATTAATGCGGCTTTAAATTATGGCTATGCGATTATTTTATCAAATTTTAATCGTAGCATTGTTGCTAGTGGATATTTGACCCAATTAGGTATTTTCCATCATTCTGGTATGAATCATTTTAATTTTAGTAGTGATTTAATGGAGCCATGGAGAGTATTGGTGGACGAACTAATTTATACAAGTAAGTTTGAAAAGTTTGAAAAAGAGGAAAAAATGAAATTGGTGAATTTATTGAATAAGTTAGTTGTGATCAATAATCGTCAGCAAACTGTTTCGAATGCGATTGATATTTATTGCCAAAGCATTTTTAGAAGTTTGGAAGAAGAAGATACTAGTTTAATTAGATTTTATACTAATGTCACTTAGATTTATGAGAGCAATAGTTTTTTTTGACTTACCCACCCTTACTAGTTCAGATAGACGAGAGTTTAATCGTTTTAGAAAATTTTTGCTTAAAAATGGTTTTATTATGATGCAGGAGAGTGTTTATATTAAGTTGGCTCTTAATCCCACAGTTTTAGAAGGGGTTAAGAATAATCTGAGAGTAAATAAGCCAAAAAATGGTTTAGTGCAGCTTTTGGCTGTAACTGAAAAACAATTTGCTGAAATTGAGTATGTTTGTGGTCAAAACACTAGTGATGTTATTAATAATGAAGAAAGATTAATCGTCATATGAATTTGTATTGTCAATTATTAGAGCAAAAGATAATTTTTGAAGAAAATAAAATTAATGTTTTATATTTAGAAAATAAAGCCTTTTTGGTAAAATTTATTGATAGTTTGTGTAAGCAATTTTATAAAAAAGAATTGAGTCTGGAATTATTTACTTTATCTGATGAAAATAAACAATTAGATATAACAAGAGAGACTGAATTAATAATTGATCCATTCAATCTAGATTTTAATCAAAAAAAAATTATAAATAGTATTTATGAAAATCTAAGTAAAATTGCTCAAACAGATGAGTATTACTTAAAAACTAATAAATTAACTGGCGAATTGATTAATTATGTTAATGATTTGATGGCTGATTACAATTTAGATTTAAATATTACTGATCATATCAATATCATTGACTTATTAAAAATAGCAAAAGTTCATATTAATAACGAATATGACAGTTTATTAGAAAAATTAATTGATTTTGCAAAAATAATTCAAGAGGTGTTAAATATCAAAATCTTAATATTAGTAAATATAAAAAATTTTTTGACAGAAAAAGAATTATCAATATTTTATCAAGAAATGCAGAGGCAAAAAATATTTATATTATTAGTAGAGCATAAATATGATCAAGAAAAAACTTTAATGTGTGAGAAAAACTTGATAGTCGATCAAGATCTTTGTGAAATATATTAATTATTAGTAATTGCAATGTTTTCAACCTAATCAAAAGTGCTTGCATATTTTTTAAAAAATGTTATACTATTGAGGTAGTATATTCTTTAACATTATTATTAACTACTATATCAAAAAGTATCACTTTGGTTATTACTATGTAAGGTTTGAGCGTAGTGTAATTTTAGATAGTAGTTAAGCTATTCCAATACGACACCGTACAAACACTTAGTTTGAGCGTAGTGTAATTTTAGATAGTAGTTAAGCGAAAAAGTATGATATAATCAAATACATATAGTTTGAGCGTAGTGTAATTTTAGATAGTAGTTAAGCAGAGAACGAACAAGCGATTGAGCTAACTTAGTTTGAGCGTAGTGTAATTTTAGATAGTAGTTAAGCAACTTATCAAGGACTTAATGAGAGAATGCGGTTTGAGCGTAGTGTAATTTTAGATAGTAGTTAAGCTTAGGTAATATTGTTTTGTCGCTTCCTTCGGTTTGAGCGTAGTGTAATTTTAGATAGTAGTTAAGCCGAGTATGCCAACGATGATCTTGCTTTGTTCGTTTGAGCGTAGTGTAATTTTAGATAGTAGTTAAGCGTAGGTTTGTTTGTTACTTTCGGCAAATGCGTTTGAGCGTAGTGTAATTTTAGATAGTAGTTAAGCTGTTTTGGCT
>CAZMIQ010000030.1:0-11218 GCA_964566525.1 uncultured Pseudomonadales bacterium
ATCATAATTTTATTATTACCAGTCAAATAAAAATGAAAGCCTAAAAAATCCACTCCATTAGCAAGTGAGAAAATTTGTGTTTTTGGATTTAATTGCAGCTTCTCCCTCTCCTCCAGCCATTTTTTAATTTCACTCAGACACTCTCGCAAATAATCTTTGTCATGATGTATTAAAGTAAAGTCATCCATATAGCGCAGATATTTTTTAATTTTAAGTTTTTCCTTGACGAAATGATCAAATTCACTCAGATAATAAATCGCAAAATATTGACTAGTCAGATTTCCAATTGGCACTCCCAAGCTTCCCTCCGGACTATCAATTATTTGCTCTATCAACCATTTGCAATCAGGGCACTTAATCTTCTTCCATAACTTCCGCTTCAATGACTCCCTATCAATATTATAAAAATATCCAGATATATCAGCCTTTAGCACCCAATCACTCTTACTTGCTTGGCTCAAATGTTCGCGAAATATTTTTATCGCCTTGCTCGTCCCTTTATTTTTCCGATTGGCTGGATTAGCCTCGATGAAATGATTTTCCAAAGCTGGTCTGATTACTTCTCTCATCAATGAATGCTGAACTATTCGATCCCGAAATGGTGGTGCACTAATCAATCTTTTTTTAGGCTCACTGACCCAAAATTGCCGATATTTCCCAAATTTATATGTTTTATTTTGCAATTGTTTTTGCAAATAGACCAAATTTGCTCCCAACGCTAAACCAAATTTTACCACTGCTGCTGCCCCTGCTTTTCCTTTTTTGGCATGATAATAAGATTGCTTTAGGCTTTTCCACTGATGAATTTTTTCATATTCACTCATTTTTGCCTACCCAAACGATCAAGGTCACTTTTTATCCATGCTTTAGTCAATTTCATCACTTCCAATACTTTCAAAGACCAATTTTGTTGATTTTTCAAAGAAATCCATTTATTTTGACTACTAAATTCGATATAAAAGTCTAAAAGCTTGAGTGCTGTCAAAGCTTGGAATTGTCTATCTTGTCGCCTCTGCCATCTATTTTGATTTACTTTACCATTGACTATCAGTCACTCTTCATTTGCTCGCAATAAATTCTGATAAATTTCATTGATTAATTTTTTAATTTCCATCGTTACTAGGAACTGTTGTTTTTTTGGAAATTTTTCCAAATATATCAGCGAAAGAGTCATTAATTCTTTAGTTTTACTAAAAATTATCAAATCGCTTGTCACTTTTGTTTTATTCCTTTTTTAAAGATCTTTTTACCCGCTCAATATACCATATTTGCTACCAAAAAACAAGTCAAATTTTTCAATTGACTTTTATTCACTTTCCGCTCCAAATTACTCTGCTTACGAGAGAGAGAGAGAGAGCGATTTTGCTTAATAAGTCTGATTTTTGCATAAAAGTATTTTAACACAAATTTGAAAAAAAACAATAAATTAACCCCATTCTCCCCTTTTCCATGCTATAATACTCTCAAATTCAAAATGGTGGGCATGTCGAATACCCACCAGTAAGTCTAAATAACCTAGAACTTTGCGGTCAAGGTTATTTTTTTTGACTTTAAATTAAAGCCAATGATAAAAACCACTCCTTTAATCGAAAATGATATTTTCATACCCCTTTCTACTCAATCAGTATTAACTTAATACCAATTGGTGGACTAACTAATTGAGGCTTTCTTTTTTATATATAAAGAAACGCCCACCAGTTTGAATTTGAATTTTGTCTGTTAAAAAGCTCTTCTCATATATTATCCACACGATAATAACAAAAAAGTGACAAAATACTAATTTTCTCACTATGCAAAAAAAATGGAGACGCAAGATTTTGCGTCTCAGTCCCAACAAACATATTGCACCACTCCCCTCCCTGACAAGGGAGGGGTAAGGGGTGGGTTTCTACCACCCTCTGGTCACTGAGTGACTACTCACACATCTCCACCACAAGGGGGATGTATCCCCTTGTCATCCTCCATTTCTCCCCTCCCTGACAAGGGAGGGGTAAGGGGTGGGTTTCTGACAAGGGAGGGGCTGGGGGTGGGTTTCTGATAAGGGAGGAGTTAGGGGTAGGTTTTTACCACCCTCTGGTCACTGAGTGACTACTCACACCTCTCCGTCACAAGGGGGTGTACCCCCTTCTCTGTAGTTGTATCGAAGTGACAACTCAAACACCGCTTTCCCCCCATTGTGCAAAACTATTATATTCCAATTTAAGAAACCTATAATATTGTCACCTTATTCCCATAATATTATTTTTAAGGATGTTAAAAAATTGTGCATAATAATTATTACTCTCACATCAATGTTTTTCCTTATCTCTCACCAATTTGAAAAATTTGCAACTCTTAAAAATTCTCCCAAAACCTCCACCTCTTCATAGTATAATACCTACCTATGACAAAAATTCCCGTGAAAATAAAATTATTTGACCCCACCCTCCCCCACCCCCGCTATCACTCGACTCTCGCCGCTGGTTTTGACCTTTATAATCGTCTCGCTTGCACTCTTCCACCTCAAGCAGTCACTATTGTTCCCACCAATATCGCCCTAGAAATCCCTCCAGCCTACTGGCTTATGGTAGTTGCCCGCAGCAGCCTTCACAAATCAGGCCTTTTACTCATTAATAGCGTTGGAGTCATTGACGCCGACTATTGCGGCGATGATGATGAAATCGGTTTACTTCTCTATAATTACACTACCAAAAAAATTAATCTCCCTCAAGGCACCCGCCTCGCTCAGGGAGTTATCCAAAAAAGATATCAAGCGAACTTCGAAGTTGTTGAGCATCTCGGCAATGACAATCGCGGCGGTCTTGGTTCCACTGGCAAATTCTAAATTTCCAAATGATATACTGTTGTTTGCTTCGATAATTCAATTTTATCTAAAATTTTTAATTTCAAGGGCTCAAAAACTTCATTTTCATTCACTTCTAATAACTTGATCCCCTTACCCAAAAAAACCGCTTCTACGGTCAAATAAAGCTCATCTACCATTTTTGCTCGCAAAAAGGCTTCATACACTCGTGCTCCTCCACAAATCGCCACTTCTACCAAACCTTTATCAGCTAAAATTGCCATTATCTCCTCTGGAGTTTTTTCACCAGTCTTATACAATTTCTTTTCACTATCCACCTGAAAATTCTCTATTTTTTCAGCCTCAAACGACTTATCTCTCGTCATCACTACAGTTTTTCTTCCTGGCAAAGGGAAACCAATCGTTTCATAGGTTTGCCTACCCATAATCATCACCCCTATTTCTTTAGAAATTTTATTAAACCACTTTCTATCTTCTTCACTTGTCCAAGCAGTCGCTATTTGTTCCTTACTTTGAGCGATATAGCCATCCAAACTCGTTGCCACTATCAAAATTTTTTTCATGATTTATTCCAAGGCAATTTTAATTTATCCCAAAAAGGTTTCTTTTCTTCTACTTTCACTTCCTCATTTTTTATCTCTTCTAATTCTTCTTGATTTTTCGGCAAATTATTAATTTGTGCTTCCGCTATTGTTTGCCTAGCTAATTCTATTTGCTCCGTATCTGTTTTTTTTAAACTTTTTTCATGATAAATCTTATCCGCTAGAACTTTTATTTCTTTCACTGTTTCTTGCCAATCAGATTTTCTCGACATCATTTCTAATACCAAATCAAATTTCACTTTATCTTCTATCTCTTTTTCGAAAACTTCCATCTCTTGTTCTCTTAATTCTCCAGCCTTGAATTTTTTAACTATTTTATGCCATTTTTTAATTTTTTCTTCTTGCCAGTTTTCTTCCTCTCTTGGCGCCGCCAACTCCTCACTTATTTTTTCTCCATTTCTTATCTCACCAGCAAATATTTGTTTTAAATCCAAGCTTATCTCTTTATTCGGCATTTTTTTCCTTACTATTTATTTTTTTCACTATAATTTCTTTTGTCGTCCTCCATAATTCATGAGAAAATTTCTGCCAAAAAGTTCCTTGATTATTCCAATTTACTTTCGCTTTCATTTTTTGCCACTGTTGATAAAGCTCTCGCAATTTGCCCATACATAGAATTAAATAATATCCCCACGCTACCGCCAATAATAAGCCAATCAAAGCCAAATACCACCACCACTGATTGGCAGTTAATATCGCTCCCAAAAAAAACATCACCACTCCCAATGACAAAAAACCAACTACAATTACTTGTGTTTGTATTTCCTTTTGCCAATAACTCACGCTCTTAAATTGATTACTGCTCCAAAACTCCCACTCTTCTTTCTCAATTATTTCCGCAATTTTTTTCTGTCCCTTTTTACACTCTTGACTAAGTTGATTTAACATGTTACAATTTTACCACATTCTTGACAAAAAATAAAGAGTCAAGCTAATAGAAAGCAATATGTCTAAAATATCATGGCGAGCTTATCTCATGTTTTTTCCGGCCGTATTTTTAACTGGTGTTTTTTTAATTGCCGGCCTATCTTTTGGTAGTCGACTTTTCACCACTCCCGCCTGGAAACAAGCTATTAATCTCACTTCTACCTACCAATCAAATCTCTTTATGTCACAAGGAGAAGCTCACCTTTCTGTTGTACCAGATCAGGCAGAAGTCATTCTTGGAGTTGAGATAACCGAAGTCACTGTGGTTGCCGCTCAAGAAAAAGCCAATCAAATCATTAATGATTTGCAAACTAAATTAGTTGCTCTCGGCATTGAAAAAAATCATCTTAAAACCAACAATTATTCTCTCTATCCTAATTATGATTGGTCCAATAATGACAAAAAGGTTATTAGCTATACTGCTACCACCAAATTGCAAGTCACTCTCACTGATTTTTCTCTCCTCAATCAAACAATTGATTTAGCTACTTCCAGTGGCGTTAATCAAATTGATAACATTAATTTTACCCTCAGCGAAACCAAAAAAAATGAAGTCAGACAAGAAGCCAGAAAAATAGCCATTGAACAAGCCAAAGCTCATGCTGATAGTCTTTCTTCTCTTACAGGCATCCGTCTAGGTGCCATCGTCAATGTTGATGAAATGCAAATCGATGATTACTATGAACCCTACGCCAATCGCGCTAGCGCTGTCAACTTAGAAGGCCTAGGTGGTAGACTCGATTCTCCTACCAGCATTGAAGCTGGTGTCAACACTTACAATTATCGTGTTACCCTCAGCTATCAAACTTTATAAATTCCTCTCACTACCCAAAAAGCCCCCGATTTCAATCGAGGGGCTTTTTAATTATTTCCTTAATTTAATATTGCGTGCACTCCAATTCATAAAATGACTGTGGGTGATCGCATGACGGACACTTCACTGGCGCACTCTTACCTTTATGGGCATAGCCACATTCTCTACAAATCCAATTAACTTCTTTATCACGACTAAACATTTTTTCATCTTGAATTAGTTTCAAAAGCATGCCATATCTTTTTGCGTGATTACCTTCAGCCTTCGCAATCGCTCGCATTTTGGCCGCAATTTCCGGATAGCCTTCAGCTTGTGCCACTTTCGCAAAATCAGGATACATCGAATGCTCTTCATGATTTTCACCTTCGATTGCTGATTGCAAATTCTCCATCGTCGTTCCTCTGACGTTCACGACCGGCACTTGATCAAGCATAATTTCACCTTCATTCGCTTTTTTCTTTGCCAATTTCACTATAAATTTATACAAATTGCTCGCGTGTTCCTTTTCTTGATCTGCTGTTACTCTGAAAATTTCTGCCACTCTTTCATAACCCTCTTTTTTAGCAATACTTGCAAAAAAAGTATATCTCATTCTGGCCTGACACTCTCCCACATAAGCCTGCGCTAAATTAACATATGTTTTTTCCATTTGATCTTTCTTTTACTCTACTTGATAATTTTTACCTATTTAATATTTTGTGTTTTTTTCTCTCATATTCTTGTTTAGTCAACGCCCCTTTTTCCACCAAATTCCATAATTTCTCAATTTCATCCGCCACGCTCTCTTTTCTCCCGCCAGTCCTACGCTCCACCATTCTCTCTCTATATTCACTTAATTTCAAACCCAAGACTTTCACAAACTTTCTTAAATCGTTTTTATAAGCCCAATCAAAAGTATTTTTTACTCCTTGATCATCAATAATAATTTTTCCAAAAAAAAGTCTTGTATTATAATCAACGCTCGTTGTTTGTAAATACGATATTTCTTTATGATCAGTGCCATAAAAAGTATGATTATCTAAAATCAACAATCTTTTATCTGTAGCCACTAAAAGTACCACTGTCGCTGAACTAAAAACTCTTACCAAGCCCATTACTCTTTCATCTTCATCCAACATTTTATAAAGAGTTTTTAACTCTTTCTTTACTCCCCACAAGCTAATTTTACCCAAACTTGCTACTTCTTTTTTTACTTCATTCTTGTCTCGCATTTTTATCCCTTCTTTAACATTATATAAAAAGGACTTTTTAGGACTTTTTAGGACCGTATATTTCTCTCCTTTGTTTTTCGAACACTTCTTCTCTTCTCACTAATGAACTAGCTAAATTTGCATCAGCCAAAAGACCTTCTACCATACCCTCCATCATTGGCGCTCCTTTTAGCAATACCACTTCCCCACCTCTTAATTCTTGTTTAATTGTCTCCAATAGCTCGCTTGGCTCTCGGAAAAAAATTACCTGCTGCTCATCTCTGAAGCGTAATAACAATGGCTTTACCCACTTCTCATTATTTTCACCCATTAAAAATATTCGGTCAATTGTTTTCATATTTGAGACTAAAGCTGCAATCTTTTCATGCTCTTTCCGCGCTTCTCTTCCTTGTTCCAACATTTGCCCCAAAACAAGCCACTTATTGGCATTTACCGGATAAGCATCAAAAAGATCTAATATCGCCTTCATCGAACCATAATTCGCATTATAACTAGAATCAATTAAAGTCGTATTTTTAATGCCTTTAAAAAGGGTACTTCGCCCACTTGGCAATGATAAATTTTTATAACTCAAATCAAGTCTTATCGCATGCTCTTTTACCACTATTTGCACCATCGCCAATGACAAAGCTACTTCTCTTGGTAATAAATATGGCAATTCATATCTCTGCTTATTGATCACAAAAACACTACCATTCGTATTTAAATTATACTCATTTAAATAATCAGCTTCTTGTAAAAAGAAAGTCTTATTTGCTACCTGATCATTTAATTGCAATTTTTCCACCGCCTGCACTAAAATTTGACAATCACCATTGATTAAAATTGCTTCTTTGGCATACCTAGCAAATTGAGCAAATTCATCAGCTATGGCTTCAATTACCACTCGATATTTTTTTCTTTCCACTTCTTTATCATAGCGCAAAGCATGAGTTTGATGAACATTGGTGATTAAAACCCATGCTGGCTTTAATAATTTCGCTATAAACTCTCCCTCGCCTGGCCTATCAGCATCGGCTTCTACTATATATATCTCTTTTCTTTCATTTTTTTTAAATATTTTCCACGGAGCTAACAAAAACAATTTTAGCCATTCAATTAAAGAAAAAGTTTCTCTTTTCAAACCCAAAATATCAAAAGGTACACCATAAGCTGAATTAGCGTGATAGGCAAAATCAGCCTTTTCTTTCATTTGAGCTTCAAGCAAACAAAACAAAGTAGTCTTGCCAGCCGAACCTGTCACTAATACAATTTTTGGCTGCCATTTTTTTAAAATTATTTTCGCCCAAAAAGCAAAATACTGAGCTCCTACAAAATACATTTCCTCTTTAAATTTTTCCCACATACCGCTATTGTAACACAAAAAAGTCATTATTAACACCTCCAAAAAAAAGGAAGCGCTCAAATTACTTGGCGCTCCCTAATTTCTTCAAAAATCAATTTTAATACAACTTGATTGATTGCATTAAATCCATAACCACTTTTTCATAATTGCTATAATCAGCATCATTACTTGCCGCAATTACATATGAAATTTTAACATAATGACTCGCATTTGTCTCTCGATGCAAAAAATAGATTATTTTCTCTTCCTGACTTGTTTTTTGCACAAAAGAAAAACCCATATTGTCTGCCAACATCTCAGTTCTCTTATCCAACTTCGACACCCCATCTTCTTGCGAAGAATACTCGGTTTCTACTATTTGCGCCAAACTAAATCCTCCCGCTACTTGATTTTCTATTTCTAATACCAGACCATTAGTTGGCGACAAACCATTAACTTCACCATAAGTTACCACTGCCTTGTTCTCAGCAGCATTTACCGTCAACCCAGGCACATTTTGCCAAAAACTATATTTGCCATTACTAGATATAAAAACCGGCAAAACAGCACTTGTTTGTATATTAGTTTGAGTTTCATTAAGTTGATTATTTAAATCAGTAATTTTTTCATTGTTGTTGCTAATAGTTAACTTTAAAACTTGTATTTGATCATGTTGATATTTCCAGAGAAAAAATACCCCTACTCCTATGACCACTATTGCTACCAAATGTACAATTAACATCACTATCGGAGGCAAACCGTCATCCTTTTTTTTATCTTTTTCCATTTTTTTTACCTCTGCCTTAACTCCTAAAACTTGACCTTCTTTACTTGGTGCAGGTGGTTGATTAATCAGCATTCCGTGAGTAAATTTAGGTTCAGGTTCTTTCTTAGGTTCACCTAAAGAATCTGCTGGGTTCACTTTTTCACCAAAACTATCCGTCAATTCTTCTGTTGGTGGCTTAAGTGCTTCCATTCCTATCTCCAATTTCTCAGTTGTCAAATTTTCATTTTTTTCACCTAAATCAGGATCGAGAACTGGCATTTTAACACCAGATTCATTCAATAATTGCTGGTCTTTATTTTCTAATAACTCCTCACCTCCAAATTTTGGCGGCGCTGGTGGCTGAATATTATTTATTTTACTCATCATATTACCTTTCAAAAGCAAATCATAATAAATCTGCCATTTTTTTCAAAGTCTTCTTTGTATTCACTTCAAACTGCTTTTCAATTTTAACATTTTTTTTCTTTTTATGCAAGTCTTTTTGGCAAATTAATAAACGCAAGTAAGATGCCATGCTTAAACCTTGCTCTTTTGCTTCTCGAAACAAATCTTGATATAACTCTTCATCCAATGTCAACTTCACTTGATGCTTTTTCTGCATACTTTATTTTACGATTTTTTTCACAATAAGTCAATAGCAAAAAGTCACCGCTTATTTTAATAAAAACCACCAAAAACAAAGTTTTTATCAAAAATGATATAATATGATTCATTAACACTCAATAGTGTTAGTTTTTTAACAAACGGAAAAATTAATTTATTCAACCAATCTAAAGGAGGAATAAAAAAATGAATGAAAGCTTTGTAATTAATCCAAGAATTAAAGTTATCAATTGCAAACAATTTGAAGTGTCATTTAACGAAGAAGAAACAATAGAAAACAAAGAATATCTCAAAAAAAACTCTCATATTCAAATTGTCGATCTTGCTGGCTACAATAATCTCGAAGAATTGTTAATTGTCATCAAAAAACAAATAAGTAATCTTAAAATAACTGAATCGCAATTACATGAATCTGCCATGCTTAAAAAACTCAAAACAATACCCATATTAGCTACCATTTTTAGCCTACCCCAACCAATTTGGGAAAATTACACTCTAGAAGAACACATTATTGGGGTAAAAAACACCATTGGCGTCTTAGCTCCCAATAAATCCAATCCCAAGCTGTGGACAATGGCGACCATATTGCACGACATCGGGAAAGCAGTTGCTGTTTATTTTGAAAATAACATTACTAAAGGTCAAAAAAAACAAAAATCATATAACCTAACTATTGCTAAAGTAATCTTAGCTACTCTTAATTTTAATCACGTAGACTCATTATACATATTAACTCTCATCGATAAAAGTTACTTGCCATATCAATATGTTATTGGAGATATTGATTATAACAATCTTCAAAACGAATTAAAAACACTCACCGCACGCTTAAATGAAGCTGGGCATCAAACATCAGCTTTAGAACTACTCACAGATCTTAAAACGTTTTGGATTGCCGACGGCTCAGATTACGGAGTAATCAAATGCTTGCTTAAGGGATTGCCCCTCAAACCCTCATTTTGCCATCAATTCATTTTTGTTTTTGAACTAAAAAATCATCAATGGCAATTTTGTGACGTCCGATTAAAAAGCTCATGGAGGGTAAAATATGAAGAATTGGTTCAAAAGTTACAACAAGAATAAACCGTTTGTAAAAATATTCAGCGTGACTTGGATTTATTCCAGTCACGCTTTTTTTCAAAAAATAGTGTGTGTGATTCAACCCACTATCACAAGCGAATACAATGCTTGGACACAAACAATTTGAAGAAAAAACTACAGTTTCAACTCATTTTGATAATTATTTAGAAGCAACTAGACAATCAACCTCTTGTCTGTTCGTTTCAGCAAAATAAAGACCCTCTTTATCATAATAAAAGTGTTGAAAATCTGGATATGCACAATTCTCCAAATCTGGTAAATCGTCATTGTCAACTCCAACATAAACTTCAGTAATTCTTCTAACAGCAATTTTAAGTTTGGTTGTGTGAGTATATTGTTCTTTTTTATCGTCATAGATAAAACAAACCATTATGACAAAATCATCTTCTATTTGGATAATATAACCATTAAAAAAATCTTTCCCCTCATAAATGCTAATGCCAATCTTATTTTTGAACGCGTTCTCAATCACATTTTTTATTTTCACAATAAATTAAGCAGTTTTGACACCATAACCAACAATATCTGCAGGTCCAGAGGGAATCGAACCCCCGCTAAAGGTTTTGGAGACCTCTGTACTACCGCTATACGATGGACCTCTAGAAGCTATTATATCACAATTTTATTATCAAATTAGTCTTTAACTAATATTTTAAAAACTAAAAATGCTCCAATTAGTATTCCCACGCAATTCAATAAAAATAAACCACTATAATGCCAAAATATTTCCCAATTCATAAATACAAACGCTATTGCAGTATTTACTAGTGGCGGTACTAAAGAAATTGCTATCGATACGCCTGCCGCCAAACTGCTTGTTTTAGTCCAAACCCACATTAACATCCCCACTCCACCTAAAATCATTGCTACAATCAACGATTCTAACCAACCATAATTTATTATCTCATTTATTTTAAAACCATTAAAAGTTTTTAAAATCATAAATTGTAACACTGCTGCCAACCACCCAGTTAAAGTCATTACCATTAATAATAACAAAGCATGAAAAAATTTTTTTCTGTTTCTATCTAATATCCCCAAAACTA
>CAZMIQ010000031.1:0-11172 GCA_964566525.1 uncultured Pseudomonadales bacterium
ATGGGGTGGGTGAGCTTTTTCTGTGCGTGGGGCAACTCACCGCGGGCTTAAAATCACGGTTTGTTTTTTGTAATACGCTTAACTAAATATAGTCCTCTTTGGATGCCATCCGTTTTATTGGACATTGCAATGATAAGGTCTTTCATGTTTACGGTTTGAAAAAATGGCATGGCTGGATCTCCTATTACTACTGTTTGTTTTTTTGTGTCGAATTCTGTAATTATGGCAAAGTGACCACAATCAGATCCGTTAAAAAGTTTTAAATGATAGCGGATAATTATGTCTGTTTCGTTATTAAAATTATTGATTAAAAAATTTTTAAGTTGAGAAGTGTTTTTAAAAATATATAGTTCGGATATTTTTAGTGGTATTTTGTTTTTTTTGAAAAAATTGTTTATTGAATATTTGTTTTTTTCAATTTGTGTTCCATATCCTGTTTTTGGTTTTATGTCTGTAAAAATTATTTTTGGATGAGAAAAAAGTTTTCGACCTTTCTCGGGTAGAGTTAAGCCAAGTTTTGCTCCAATGAATTCCTGATCCAAAATATTCAAATTATTTCTATAAAAAATCCATTGAAGTGTTGCAGGAACGCAGCAATAGGGAAGTTGGTAAATTGGGTGATATTTTTTTTGGAGGTGCATGGTTGCGACTCTTTTAAGATTTCGATTCTAATTTTTCCTTAATTTTCAGCCAGTTAGGAATAATTGATTCTTGCATTTTGTAGAAGTCTTTGTTGTGTTTTTTGTGTTTAATGTGGCAAAGTTCGTGAACAATTACATAATCTATGCATTCTTTTGGGGTGTGGATTAGTAATGGGTTTAAAATTATTTTTTTATTGGAAAAACAACTGCCCCATCTTTTTGACATTTTTCTGATTGTTAGGCTTGGAGAAGTTTTGTAATCGAAATTTTTTAACATTTTTTTCAGTCTTTCGTTAAAAATTTTATCGGATCTTTTTTCTAGCCATTTATTAAAAATTCGTTTATTTAATTTTTCGTTTTTGGGCGATTTATTTGTGTACAAAAATAGTTTGTTTTTTTCAATTTTTACTTCTTGTTTTTCTGATGCGATAATTAATAATTTGTATTGTCTGCCAAGGTAATTTACGCTTTCTCCCGATATGTATTCTTTTTTTTCAGTTTTATTGTTGAATTTTGAAAAATAGTTTTTTTGTTTTTCTATCCATTTCCATTTTCGTTTTAAAAAGTTTGTGATTTTTTCTTTTTCACATTTTTTCGGACATTTTAAAACTATTTTTTGGTTTGGGAATATCGTGAGAGCAAGCGTTTTTCTTTCTTGATAAACTAAGAAATATTCATAAGAATATTTTCCGAAAATGAATGTTTTTTTAATCATTTTTCAAATATTTCATTATTGTTTGTTGCAAGGTTCATAATAATATCAAGAATTTCTTTTAGTTTATCTTCGTCAATAAAGTGTTCTTTTTCAGACATATAATCATAAAAATAATCATCCAATTTGTTTGTAATAATTCTTTTTACTTCATTGTTTTTATGCCAATCTACTATTGTTTCGGCTTTTAGAATGCCTAGAACATTAATTATTATTTCGAGAGTTTCGGAATCGGCAAATTTTAATTCTGAAAATTTTTCCATTAAATTTCGGTAAAAAATATCCGCTCCCGGAATGTTTTTTATTTTTTCAGGAAGATTTTCGTCCTTTTTTTCAATTACTTGTCTTTTAATTTCTTTCATTAAACTTAAGGCATCAATATCTGCCATTTTCCCTTCTCGAAGCTCTTTTAGGAGTTTTGAGATTTTTTCGGAAAAACGAAGGTAAAATTCCGGATCCTTTTCCATTTGTTCGCTGATTGTTTTTTGAACTTGAGAAGCTATCGCCTCCGCTCGTGATTTGTTTGATCCTAATTCTTCAATTGCTTCGTCAAAGGCTTTAATGTCGTTTATGTTTATTTGTTTTGTCATCATTTCCACTTCCTGAGCTTCAATGTATTTGTCTAAAATTTTGACCAGTTGGAGCTTTAATTCGGAAAAATCATCATTATCGGCATATTTTAAACGAGCGGTTTTTCGTAGTTCCAAAAACTTTTTTAAATCTTTTTTATATGTATCAAGTTGTTCAAACGATGTGGCGAAATCGGGTAAAGATAAACATTCACTAAACACTTTAATAAATGCGTTTATGTCTTTATAGAACTCTGTTCTTTTTTGTTCGTCCGATAGAAGGCTTATATATTCTTCATCGTCTTTTGTGTTTTTTAATCCTTTAAATGTTTCGTGAATATTTTCGTAGGCTTTTTCAAGCTCGAGTTTTTTCGCAATGGCATCAATAAGTGTATTCTTTACATCTTCAAGATCGTAAGAACCGAAAAGTTTCATTGCGGATTGAATGTTTTTTGCATTTTCGGAATAGTCGATTATGAAGCCTGCTGTTTTTGGAAATTTTTTATTATCGTAAAGTCTATTTACTCTTGCGATAGCTTGCAAAAGATTGTGGTCTTTTAGGTCTTTTGTAAGGTATAAAATGGTGTTTCTCGGAGCATCAAATCCTGTAAGTAATTTATCTACTACGATCAAAATTTCGACTCCTTCTTCACTTTTCTTAAAACTGTCGATTTTTTGTTTTTCGTATGATGCAAGATCTCGATACATGTGTTTTATGACGTTCAGATAGTCGGCAACTTCTTTTTTGTGACTATCTCTTTCGTCTTCATCACTTGTTATTTCCGATATTATTACCGCTGTGTTTATTTTTTGTCCCAGATCTTCAAAATACTTTTGAAACAATATCGCTGAATATTTTGATGGAGCGACAATTTGGGCTTTAAGACCTGTGCCTTGAAAGTTTTTTATGTAGTGTTCTTGTATGTCGTAGGCGATTTCGAATATTCTTTGAGGGTTGTTTTTTATGGCTTTTTTATCAATAAACTTTTGTAATTCTTTTTTTTGTTCTTTGTTTGTTTTTTCAAGTAGTCGGGTTGTTTGTCTGTCGATTTGTTCAATGTTTTGAGTTAGTTCGACAAATCTTCCTTCGTAGATGAGAGGCAAAATTACACCATCATTAAGCGCATCATCGATGGTATATTTATCGATATATCCGCCAAATTTTATCCAGCTGGCTTTTTCTTTTTTCATCAAAGGAGTGCCTGTGAATCCGATGTAGCATGCGTTTGGAATTGTGCGATTCATTTCTGCGTTTGCCATTCCGCCTTGTGTTCTGTGGGCTTCGTCTATCAAAACAAAAATATTTGAAGAAGTATCTATAAAATCCGCCCTGTATGATTTTGCACTTTCAAATTTATGAACCAGAGTTGTAATTACACTTAAGTTTTTTTCTTTGATTAGTGATAATAGGTGTTTGCCATTTGTGGCTTCTATTACGCCTTTTTTAAGTTTGCAATCTCGAAATGTGTCGGATATTTGTTTGTGAAGATCTTTTCTATCCGTGACGATGATTATTCTCGGATTTATAATTCTTGGATCTTCGATAATCGCTTTTACAAACATTACCATTGTGAGAGATTTTCCGGAGCCTTGTGTGTGCCATATTAGGCCACCTTCTCTTTTGTTTCCTGTGGGGGTCTCTTTTTCTTTTTCGATTTTTTTAAGGCTTTTGTTGATTGCGAAATATTGTTGGTATCTTGTGATTTTTTTTATTCCGGCATCGAATAGTATGTAATTTTTTGAAAGATCGAGAAGGCGAATGGGGTCTAGAAGTGATACTATTCCGAAATCTTGCTCAGTTGGTATTCTTTCCGTGATTTGTGAATGTGTTTTTGTGTATCCGTTTAAATCTTTGCAGATTTGTTTATATAGATTTGGATCGATTTTTTTTGAGATAAGTTTTTTCACTTTTTCGTCGAATGATGGATTTTCTTTTTCTTTCCATTTTGCATAAAATTTGTTTGGAGTTCCCGTTGTACCGTAGAGAAGGTCTGTTTTGTTTGTGGCGATTAGGATTTGAGGGAAAATGAATAATTTCGGGCAATATTCAGGGCTTTGATTTCTTATCATTTGTGAAATTGCTTCATCGATTTTTGTGCCGGATTTTTTGTTTTCGATAATCGAAAAGGGGATTCCGTTTACAAAAAGCACTATGTCGGGGCGAATGGTTTGTTTTCCTTCTGCCGTAAATTCGATTGTTGTGTGAAAGTCATTGTTTTCCGGGTTTTCAAAATCTATGAATTTGAAATCGAATGATTCAAATTTGCCGTCGATATGTTCTTTTAGTGTTCTGCCACTTGAAGATGTGATTGTGTGATAAACATTTCTTGATGTATCTATTAGTCCTTCAAGAGGCGTGTTTTCGAGTTCTGAAATGGCTTTTTGGATGTTTTCGGGGCTAAATTTTCGGGTTTCGTTTTTGTATGAAAAACTATTTATTTCCGAGAGTTTTTTTTCAGCGATGTTTTTTAAAATAAATTTTGAATGGTCGTTTCCTCTTTCTTCATCGGCTTCTTTTGGTGAAATATATTTGTAGCCCATGTTTATTATAAGCTCAACGGTGGGGAGTTGGGATTGTTTTGCTTCGTCAAAGTTTGCAGGGATGGTCATTTTTTTGTTGTTATGTGGTTGACATAATATTGACTTATTTCTTGAAATTGTGTATTATTTAGTCACAATATGAAAAGAGCCCTTGTAGTGGTACGTCCCTACCGGGGGTCTTTTTTTATGAATTTTAAAATGTCAGGGTCATCTAGATAAGTTATGCTTACGTTTTCTTTTCTAAGCAAATAGGATGTTGATCTTTTGTTGGGAGCCAAAATTCTTATGTTTATTGTTTTTTCTTTCCAAAACTTAATTAGGCAGGAGAAGTCTCCATCTCCAGAAATTAATATGGCTTGATCATAATTAATTTCATAGAAGTCTTTAAGGGCTTGAACAACTAGTTCGGCATCTACATTGCCTTTTATTTCTCCATTTCTTTTTTGTAGGGTTACTTTAAAAATTAGCTTGTATCCGTATTTGGTAAGGTTAGCGTATAAACTTGTAGTGTCTTTTATATAACCTATAAAAATATATATTTTTTCTGGGTGATATTTGTCAGATAAAAAACGGAAAAGTTTTTTGTAATCCAGTTTGTTGGATTTGGACTTCATTCCATTATAAAGATTTGCTCCGTCGATATATATTCTGGTTTTAATTTTTTTTTGCATATTCGGGTTTGTTTTTCGAGATGTAGGTGTGAAGGCCTTTTCCGGATTCCGCCAGCATTTGCATTTCTCTTATTGTGTCTACACCTGCACTTTCTTCTGTGTATTTGTATGTTTTCCAATAACCTGTAGCAAATTTTACGATGATGTAATTAGGTCCGTTTTCGTATTCGATAATGTTTGAGTTTCTGTTTAGGTTTAAGTATGGTTGCATGGTTTTTGTTGTTATGTGTTTGGCATATTTTTTATTTATTTATGAAAATTGTGTAATATTTAGTCAAAGTATGAAAAGAGCCCTCGCAGTGGTTAGTTTCTGTCAGGGGTCTTTTTTTTGTACGAATTCAGGTAGTCGGATTTTTCCGGTGATTAGATTGTTGAGGAGGAATTTCTTTTGGGCTTCGATGAGGTGGCGTTTTTTTTCGAGGAGTTCTATTTCGTTATCGGCTGCTTCGAGAATTTCGGCGATGGCGGTTTGTTCTGGGAGGGAGGGGATGTGTAAATCACAATCAAAAAAATCATTTATTCCTATGTTTAATAATCCATGATTACGGGCACCTTCTTGTGCTGTTTTTCCAATTTCTTTGTTAAATGTTCCGCAATTAAAATAGTATTCCAAAAATTCAGGATTAACTTTTTTAGTAGTTTCAAATGTTATATATAAGCTCGACACAATTCCTTTTGAATATTTTTTTAATCTTTTTATCGCCCCCATAGGATATCCCTTTGAGTAGCTTTTGTTGTAAGCAAAATCACCTCTATGAAGCAGACTATATTTAGTCAAATTTATTGAAGCAATTTGTTTGTTAAAATAATTACCTTGATTTACTAGTCCTTGTTGAGCGGATATTGTTAAAATATTTGTATTGGTCTCTGTGTTTTTTCGTTTTAATCTGGTACAAATTTCTCCAAGTTTTAGCGTATTCCACTTATCTTTAAAATGATTTATTCTGATTTTTGAAGTTATTAAATTCAGCATTAGTCCCTTTTTTGATCTCTTTTTTAGCCTAATTTTTTTTGAAAGTTTTTCTAAATACTCATCCCATGTTTCCAGCACTTCGACAATTTTTTCTTGTTCGGGGAAAGGGGGGAGGAGAATGGGAAGGGTCTTGTATTCTTCAGCGTTAATTCCAGGTTGTCCGGATCGAACAGAAATTGATTTCACCCATTTATCATAAGAATCCAATAATGTTTGGTAGAAAATATATTTTGAATCCGCTTTTATTATGGAAAATTTAATTAAAAATCCTGCAAAAAATAAATTGCCATCTTTTTTTTCGTATAAATAAGACTTTCCCACGCTTGCACCTGTTCGTGCGAATAAAATATCACTAGTTTTTAATTGAAATTTATCATCGATTACACCTTGGGGAGATGTTAGAGGTGAGGGATTGTATTTGTGAGTTTTTTCGTCAATGTCTGTTATTCGGATGTATTTGTGTTTTCCGTCATAATGAGTTGATTGGCTGTTCATTCCATACATAACTTCTTCGGAAATATCCCCGAGTTTTGTTAATTTCCAACTGTGATCTTGTTTATTTTTTTTCATTTTTGAGTTTTATTAATCCTTCCAATATTTCTTTTTGATTTTGTATTTATAAATAATGTCTGTCGAGTCTGTGAAACATAAGTAAGCGATTTTTGAGGTTAATTCTTTTGTGATTCTTTGTAGAGATTCGAAGGAAAAGTTGAACTCAAATTTTTCAGTCTCGTTTAAAATTTGAGGAAAGTTTGGTGATGTCCCTATTGTGGACATAGGGCAAATTGATAAAAATGGAAATTTCGAACCATCTTTTAATAAAAAGAAACATCGGGTGATTTTTATTGATCTTCTTCCTTTGTTAATAATACTGCAATTAATAGTTTCAAAATAATCCACATCTTCCAGTGTCTTGGTTTTAGTCATTTTTACAATGATTTTCGGATTATTTCTTTTATATTCCATCCATAAAATATAAGCGGATAGTCCAGCAAAAAATGCACTTAAAAATGCAAAGAAGATTGTGGAAATTTTGTCCCAATTGTCTATAAAATATTTCATTGTAGGTCAGTGGGGTTAAACGAAATATTTCCAATGATAAATCCGTTTCCTCTGTTTATCGGTTGTTTTGAATAATCTTTAATTAATGATTTTAAAACTTCATGACCTATTTGTCTTGTCGTGGCGAGTTCTGGCGTTTGCATGTTTTCCCATTTTCCGTTTTTTTGAATGTGTCTTCCTAAAGAGTTGTTTCTTGAAAGATTATAGTAATTTGTTTTAAGTTCGGAATCTATGTGTGCTCCGCCATCGGTATTTGCAAGTTCTAAAATAATATCTTTCCTTGAAAATTTGTTTTGTTCAATGTCAATTATGACGATTTCATTCCACCAAGAGTCGAAATCGAGTTCTTTTGAAACGAAGGCGTTATCTAAAGGTACATAAAACTGTTGAGAGTCATCTCCTGTGTGTGTTGTTATTAATCCGGTTTGCGCAATGTTGATGGAATTGTTTTGTACGATTGAGTCACAAGTGCTGATAAATTTAATGTTTTTTAAATTTAATTGTCCGAGAAGTGATTTTGATTCTTTTGTATCATGTAATAAAACTCTAAGGGTGTGAGCTATTCTTTTTGCTTCAGAAAAATTTTCCTGGTCGTAGGATTCACAAGAATTTTTAAGAAAATTCAGTTGTTCATCGAGTTGTATTTTTAATTCTCCTTCTGTAAGTCGTGTTGTCATAATTCATTGATTTAATCAGTTTTGCTTGTAAAAAGTTTGTTTTTTGGCTTTTTTCCAGACTTTTATTTTTACAAGTTTTGTATTCTACTTGTAGTTTATTTTTATATTAATTGTTATTTATTGTTTTGGTTTCAAATGGTTAGGTTTTGTAACCATTTGAAATTTTTTATAAATTATTTTGTTATGATTGTTGTACTTTTTTAAGCTATTTGTCGATTTTAATTTCAGTAGGTCACATTTTGTGATCACCTGAAATTTTCTTTTTTGGTCGTAATGTTTTCGAATATTGTTAATTCCTGTTTTTTCATGAGTGTCGGTTTTAAGAAATATTTAGTTTTTTCAAAATGGTTGGTTTTGCAAGAAAAATGATTAATTGTTGTCTATTTATTGCGATTTGTGATTGTGCTTGCATTCCCTGTTGCAAGCAGATTGTGTAACGGTCGGTGGATCAAAAACATTGTTTCCCACAATTTTTAACCTATCAAATTCATGTTCTTCAAATTCGTCCCAATATCTTTTTTCATAATCAAATATTTCAACGCCAAAATATCCGTTGTTATTTTCCGCCATTTTTTCTATTTCTTCTTTGCTGTGTTCGTTTAAAAAATCTCTCCAAGCCAATTTGTTTGCCAAACTATCGTGTAATATCAAATCTTCGTAATCTTCTGTGATTGGAATAATTTCATCTTCATAGTATTTGTCCGATAGTATCAATTTTTCGACTAAATCTTTTGACTCCATTTCAGGTGCAAACTGAAGTAAATATTTTTCAATATTTTCATATTCTCTGTATTTTTCTTTGTAATTATTTTGTTCGTCATTCATTTGATCGCCCAAGCTTCCCATTATGTTGCATGCGATTTCGCACATTTCTATCAGTTGCCTATACTGTTTTTTTGTAATGTTGATTTTCATTTAAATAATTAATTAATATTTAATTTTTTCAAATATCCTTCCATTTGTTTTTCGAGCTTATTGAGCTCAGGTTCGAGGGCTTTTAGTTCTTTGATTGTTGCGGAAATGTCGATTTCTTCCTCTTCTTCAAAAGTGTCGATGTATCTTGTGATATTTAGGTTGTAATCGTTTTCTTTGATTTCTTCGAGTAAAACTTTTTTTGAGAATTTTTTGACTTCTTTTCGTTTTGCATAAGTGTCATAAATTTTTTCGATGTTTTCTTCGCTTAGGCTGTTTTGTGCTTTTCCGGGTTTGAATTCTTTTGAGGCTTCGATAAAAATAATGTCTTTTTTGTTTTCATTTTTTGCGCCTTTTTCTCTTGATCTGTCTAAAATTAAAATTGCGACTGGAATGCCTGTGGTTTGGAAAAGTCCAGAAGGAAGACCAATAACGCCATCTATAATATTTTCTTCAATTAATGATTGTCTTATTTTGCCTTCTGCACCTCCTCTAAACAAAACTCCGTGTGGAACGATTACAGCTACTCTTCCGCTTTTTGTTTTTGCTGTTTCTATCATGTGTGAAATAAATGCGAAGTCTCCTTTGTCTTTCGGCGGTATTCCACGGAAAAACCGATTGTATTTGTCGTTTTCAGCATTTTCTGCACCCCATTTTTTAAGAGAAAACGGAGGATTGCTAATAATTATGTCGAATTTCATTAGTTTATCGTCTTCGACTAAGAGGGGATTATTCAAGGTATCTCCCCATTCAATTCGAGTTGAATCTTTGCCGTGTAAGAACATATTCATTCTTGCCAATTGATAAGTTGAACCTGTGCTTTCTTGTCCGTATAGTGCATAATTTTTTGAGCCTTGTTTTTCAATTTCTTCACCTGCAAGAAGAAGTAGCCCCCCTGATCCGCAAGCTGGGTCACAAATTCGATCTCCTTCTTTTGGTTGAGAAAGTCTTGCAAGTAATTGGGAAGTGTTTCTCGGAGTGAAAAATTCTCCCGCTTTTTTGCCGGCTTGTGAGCCAAATTGGCTTATCATATACATGTATGAATTTCCGATTATGTCGTCTTCAATGTCGCTTAGGTCAATTTTGTGAAAATCATTTATGAGGTTGCGAATCATTTTGTTTCTTTGTTCGACTTTTCCAAGAGTTGCTTCTGAGTTGAAGTCTAATCCGCTGAATATGCCTTCTAATTTTTCTTTATTGTGTTCTTCAATTTTATGAAGAACTTTATTCAATTCGGCTCCGATATTGTCGGATTCTTGAATTTTATAAATGTAGTCAAAAGAAGAGTTTTCGGGGAGATAGAATCGTCCGTTTTTTAGTTTTTCCTTAATTCTTTCTTTGTCTTCTCCAAAGCGTTTTTTTAATAATTCGGCTTCTTTTTTGTTTAAATCGCTTAAATATTTAAAGAATAACATTGCAAGTACATAATCTTTATAAACGGAAGCGTCGAGCGATGTTCTTGACGAATCTGCAGCTCCCCAAAGCACTTTGTTTAAATGGTCTTGTGTGATTTTTGATTCCATAATTATTTCGTTAATAGTTTTTGTAAAATTGATTTTGTTAGTTTTTTGTTGAGGGATATTTTTTCTTCCAATATTTTTTCTTGATGGCTTAGGTTTTTGATAATTTCAATTATCGTTTTTTGATTTTCTAAAGATGGTATTTCAATATCAATATTTTCAAGGTCGCTTTTTAGAATGGTTTTTATTGAGCTTCCAGTGATTATTTTTTGAATTTTTGTTTGACCGACTGATGAATTTAAAAGGATTGACAGATATTCGGGAAGAATATCTTTTGAAGTTGGTCTTAGAATAAAAATTGAAGAGGCAGCGATTATGTTTGTTGTTTTATCGTTGAAAACTGCGGCCTTGAAAATGCCTCGGGAAGAAAGGAGGATGTCGTTTGGTTTTATTAATGCTGTTGGATTTAGGGTTTTTAAGTTGATTTTGCTTAGGCTTGATGTGCTGATTGGGGTTTCATTATTTATGTCTTTGGCTAGTATTACAGAGTAGTTTCCATTATTACTTTGAACAATAGACTTTCTAAAAGTGTAGCCGAGAATTATTTCTGTGATGTCTTTTAATTTTTTTGTTTGCATACCTTTTATGTACAGAGGTTATTTTATGATGTCAAATGATTTTTGCACACTTTATGTTACTGCAGTTTTTTTGGTGGGGGTGTGCTTTGTAATTGTTTTTTTTGAAATATTTTTTGTAGTGTTTTTTTTGAAGGTTCTAAATGGTGTTTGTTGATTGTTTTTATTATAGTATCTTTGTGTTGTTTGTTTTGTGTTCTAAGTTCAAAAAATAATTCTTAAATTATGTTTGAAAAAATTCAAAAATTTTTGCAAGAGAATTCAGATGAAAAAGTGGCGATAAGTGGGCAGAGGTTTTTTAAGTCTCCTATTAAAATTC
>CAZMIQ010000032.1:0-10750 GCA_964566525.1 uncultured Pseudomonadales bacterium
AAACGGGGGTATGGGAGGAGAGGGGCTGTATTATGGAGATATTTTTGGTAATTCATTGGGTTATAACGGTTGGTTTGGCGGTGGCGGTGGCGGTTCAGCCTATTCTAGTGCTATTCCAGGAAATGGTAGACACGGAGGAGGAGATGGAGCTAGCGGCACCATTAGGTATAATCCAACTCCTGGTTTTTCGAACACAGGGGGAGGTGGCGGGGGTGCATCATATCATCATGGAACTTATACAGGCGGTTCCGGCGGTTCCGGCATCGTCATCGTCCGCTATGAAATTAATCAATTCAATCTCAACATTAATAACAGCACTACCAATATCACTCCCACCAAATCCTCTCCCAACTATACCCTCTCAGGCACCATTGACTATCCCGAAGATGGTGACGCCACTAGTGTGGTAGTTTCTGCCACTATTGGCGGTGTTAATCGAAACATTAATGTACCCGTGAGTGACAATATGATTTGGCAACTATCATGGAACTATAATAACTTAAGTGAAGGTGAATATACTGATCTTGAATTTACTGCCACCAGCAATAGCTCCACCCCCGAAGAAACCACCAGTACCTATACTGGTAAAATCATCATTGACAAAACTTCACCCACTTGTGGCAGCTGGTCGCCCGCAGTCAGTCCCTGGAAAGTCAGTGGGGGACAAGATTTCACTTTGACTAGTTCCACTGATGTAGGCGGCAGTGGCTTAGCCACTGCCTCAGCTAGTGTTTCATGTAGTACTGGACCAATTCACGGTGATACTTGTCCAGTCACCATTGAAGACAAGGCTGGTAATGATAAAATCTGTACTTCGCCCATTAATAGAGTGGATATCTTTCCACCAACTTTAACTGTCACCCCAGCCATTACTGGCTGGCAAGGAGATAAGCAAGACATTATTGTCTTAAGTGAAGATAATGAAACTAGTCTCTCAAGAATTGCCTATGCTTGGGATTTAAATACTTTGGGTAGTGATTGTAGTGGTGGCACAACCATTAATAGTGGTGATAACTTACGTCTTACTATTTCCGGTGGCGCTAATCCTTTATATGTTTGTTCCATTGATTTAGCTGGCAATGTCTCTACTTTTACTAATATCTATCAATATATCCCTCCAGTCTTTTCTAACCCCAAAGTTGATAAAAATGTTAAACCCTCCAATCTTTATTGGAATATTCAATCAATCAGTGAGACACAAAGATATGTTGAAGTCAAAGGCTTCTTTCCTAAAACTACCGGCACCTAT
This sequence comes from uncultured Pseudomonadales bacterium, assembly GCA_964566525.1. GTDB lineage: Bacteria > Patescibacteriota > Microgenomatia > UBA1400 > PJMF01 > CAZMIQ01. Next base: position 1,250 of record CAZMIQ010000032.1, read on the forward strand.
AATTATGCCCTTGAATACATTATCCCCACTATCAATAAATCTTTCACTCAAGCCCTCCGTACTTCTCCTTTCACTGAAACCCATTTTACTTTTCTTATCCCCACCACTGATTTTAAAGCCTCCAAAGACAATCATACTTTTTCTGGTCCCCAAAAGTTAAAAATCACTGATTTAGATCAAATGGAAGCCACTACTATTGATCACAATTTATCTTTTTTCTTTCCTATTCACCAAACTAATCATCGCACTAGCTTTAATTACTTTATCCTTGCCAATGATAATCGCTTAAATGAGGTAGAGTAAGGTATCTGAGTTGTCACTTTGATGCGACTACAGAGATGGTGGAGGCAAGGGAGCATGCTCCCTTGTGGTGAATTGCTTGCGGTGATTGTACTACTGATAAACCACAGAGGATTAGAAAACCTTTCGGTTTTCTTGCCACCTACGGTGACAAATCCACGTGGAAGGTCATGCATCTCTACCATGGATAACTAGTAACTAATTGTGCTTTTGCGCGGCTCTATAGCCGCGCCCGCACCACCATGAACCTAAAAATCTCCAAAAAAAACATTTCAATCTAACAATTTTAGGGCTTGACAAATTGTCAAAAATAGATTATAAAGAACATAATAAACCCCAATATAAATAGAAAAAAAATAGAAAGTTACTATGGCAATTACGCTCTATCGCAAACAAAAAAAAATTTACGATTATTTATGTCAATACATCCAAAAAAATGATTTTGCTCCCACGCTCAAAGAAATTGCCGACGCCATGGGGGTTAACTCAGTTGCCACTGTTCACGAGCACCTTAGAGCTCTAGAAGAAAAAAAGTTAATCAAAAGAAACAAAGGTAAAAATCGCTCGATTGAATTACTAAACAAAAGCTCAATTAAATTAACTGAAGGTGTTGATTTGCCTATTACTGGTTTTTTACATTATAATGAACCCATTGTCCCTAATGTTAGAACTGACCACGTTTTTCGCATTTCACCAGAATTAATTACTGGTAAAAAAAGAGCGTTCATTCTTCAAATCCAAGGTGAAAAATGGCAAAAAAATTTATTAGCCGACGGCGATTATCTAATTTTAGAAGAAGAAAAAGAAGTAGAATCAGAAATGCAAATAGTCGCAGTTTTAGACAATGGTGTGGCTCTCCTCTGTAAGTATTTCAGAGAAGCCACTAGACTCAGATTGGAACCAATTTACGACTCTGAAGCCATGCCAATTTACACCAGTAAAGTCAAAATTATTGGTCGAATAATGGGGGTTATTCGTAAAAATTTTTAAAATAGTGGTATAATGTCACAACTATGATTATCAGACCAATTACATTAGAAGAAAAAAATATTTATAATCAAATTGTCACTCATCCATTGCAATCATGGGAGTGGGGAGAGTTCAAAAAAGCTAATGGTCAAAAAGTCGAACGCATTGGTTTTTTTGACGGTAATAAATTAACTAATGCTATTCAAGTCACTTTTCATCGTATTCCAGGAGGAAAGTCAGTTGGTTACCTACCAAAAGGACCAATGCCTGACGAAGAACAAATTTTGGCCCTCAAACAATTAGCCGTCAAACATCAAGCCATTTTCATCAAAATCGAACCCAATATTATGATTAAAGCCGACAGTAAAAATTCAGGTTTTGAATCTATCAGCGATTTTATCACCCAAAGAGGAGGACGTAAAGGCAAAACAGTTTTTACCCCCCATACTTTTTTACTTAATTTGCAAGCAAGCGAAGAAGATCTTTTCGCTAAATTACACAGTAAAACTCGCTATAATATCAGATTAGCCCTCAAAAAAGGCGTCAAAATTATCGACGATACTAGCGATGAAGGCTTAGAAACATTTATTAAATTATTAAATGAAACCACCATTAGACAAAATTTCTATGCTCACGATAGTCAATATTACCGACAATTATGGGCAACCATGAAACCATCAGGCATGGTTAAAATATTTCATGCAGTTTATGAAGAGACAGTTTTAGTATCTTGGATTGTCTTTAATTTTAATGGCAAATTATATTATCCCTATGGCGCTTCTTCAAGTCTACATCGAGAAGTCATGGCTTCAAATTTAATGATGTGGGAAGTTATTAAATATGGTCGAGAAAAACAACTCCAAGCTTTCGATATGTGGGGCGCACTTGGTCCAGACGCCAAAAGCACTAATTCATGGTACGGCTTTCATCGCTTTAAAGAAGGCTATGGTGGTGACCTCATGAAAAATTTCCCCACTTATGATTTTGTTTATAAACAGAGTTCATACCAAATTTTTAACCTCACTGACAAATTAAGATGGTGGTGGTTAAGAAGTAAAAAACTAATATTAAAATAATATTCAGCGACAGAAAGGGATTAATGTCATTAAAATACAAAAGAGTTATGATTAAAGTAACTGGAGAATCGCTTTTAGGCAAAAGAGAGTATGGCATTGATCCCGCTGCCGCTCGCGATTTAGCCAAAAAAATTAAAGCAGTTCACGAACTTGGCATTGAGGTAGCTGTCGTCATTGGCGGTGGTAATATTTTTCGCGGTATTGCTGGCTCCAAAAACGGCATCAATCGCGCCACAGCTGATTATATGGGCATGCTCGCCACTGTTATTAATGGTATGGCTTTAGAAGATGCCTTAATTAAAGCCAAAGTCCCAGTAAGACTCGAATCGGCCCTCACTATGCCCAGCGTTGCCGAGCCTTTTTTACGCAAAAGAGCCATTAATCATTTAGAAAAAGGTCGGGTAGTAATCTTAAGTGCTGGCACTGGCAATCCATATGTCACTACTGATACAGGCGCGTCCTTGCATGCTTTAGAATTGCATTGCGAAGTCTTAATGAAAGCCACTAAAGTTGATGGCGTCTATGATAAAGATCCTATGACTCATAGCGACGCCAAAATGTATCAAACTCTCAATTTTAAAGATGCCATTGGAGTTAATAAATTGGATATTATGGATAGCGCTGCTCTCGCCATGTCAATGGAAAATGATCTCATTATTCATGTTATGCAACTTTTTGATGACAATAATTTAATCAGAGCCATTAAAGGCGAGCAAATTGGCACCATCATTAGTAATCAAGTAACCACAAAATATTATGAAAGGGAAAATTAATATGAAAAAAATTGGCATTAATGGTTTCGGCCGCATTGGCAGAACAGCTTTTAAAGTTTGGCTCAAACAAGCATCTAAAACCGCCCAAATTGCCCTCATTAATACTTCTGGCTCTATGGAAATTGATGGTTGGGTGCATTTGCTCAAGTATGACAGCAATTATGGTACTCTTAATCAAAAAATTGACTTTGAAAAAATCCAAAATGCCAAAGAAACCACCCCAGAAAACCCTCTTATCGGCTATATTATTATTAATCAATACAAAATTGCTGTTACTGCCCAAAGAGATCCCAAACTAATTCCTTGGGAAAAATATGATGTTGAAACAGTCATTGAATCTACTGGTGCTTTCACTAGTTATGATAAAGCTAGTGCTCATTTAGCCGGCGGAGCCAAAAAAGTTATTATTAGCGCTCCAGCCAAAGGCGAAGGCGTTGAAATGTCAGTCATTAGTGTCAAAGATTTTGCTCCAGAAAGCCAAGTTATTTCCAATGCCTCCTGTACCACTAACTGTGTTGCTCCCATTATCAAAATCATGCATCAAAAATTAGGGATTGAAAAAGCTCTTTTAAACACCATCCATGCTTTCACTGATGATCAAAATCTTCAAGATAATTCACATCAAGACCTTCGACGAGCTAGAGCTGCCGGACTTAATATCGTTCCAACTTCCACTGGCGCAGCCAAAGCTGTCGGAGAAATTTATCATGATGTTAAAGGCATTTTTGATGGCGTTGCCATTAGAGTCCCAGTTAGAACAGGGAGTTTAGCTGATATAGTTTTTGTTAGTCGACGTGACACCAGCATTGAAGAAATCAATCAAATTTTAACTGAAGCTAGCCAAGAATCAACCTATCAAAACATCTTGGCTGTTACCAATGATCCCATTGTCAGTAGCGATATTATTGGCCGCAATGAATCGTCAATTGTTGATTTGAGCCTTACTAATGTTATTGCTGGCAATTTAATAAGAGTGGTTTCATGGTATGACAATGAATGGGGTTATTGCAATCGTCTAATCGAGCAAGCCAGCAAAGCCTAAAAAGTAATACAAATATAGAAAGAAATATGACTACTACTAGTGATGAATTAGTTAAACAAGCTTTAAATATTAGCAATAATGAAGAAGATGAACTTAATAAATCAGAAAAAATTGCCGAAACTCTCAATGCTTTACAAGGAGTTATTGAGCGCAATGCTAAAGAATTAATTGAAATTGACAAAACTCTCAAGGAAAAAAGAGAAATGCTTAAAAGCATGATTGATAATAATCAAGAAATTAACGAAGCCGAAAGCAAAGCCAAATTAATCACTGATGAATTAAAACAAAAAAAGGCCAAAGCTGCTGCCGACCCAGCCATGGTTAATTTAAAATTACAATTAGCCGAAATCAATCAAAACAAAAAAGAAATCGAAGAAACGCTCTCCAGCCACTTAGTTAATTATCATCAACTCACTGGTAGTACCAGTTTTGACACTACTGATGGCGACCAATGGGAATTTAATATTAAAGCTAGAGTTAAAGCCAAAAAATCATAATTTAACCCATGAAATTATCAGTCGTCATTAATACCAAAAACAGCGAAAAATATATCAAGCAATGCTTGCAAAGCGTCAAAAAAATTGCTGATGAAATTATCGTAGTAGATATGGCTAGCACTGACAAGACATTAAAAATTGCTCAGCGTTTTACTGATCGAATCTTTCAATATCCTCAACCAGAAATTGGCTATGTCGAACCTGCTAGAGAATTTGCTTTTGCTCAAGCAAATGGTGACTGGATTTTTCTCATCGATAGTGATGAAGAAATTAAGCCGCCCCTAGCTAATTTAATCAAAGCAGTAATTAACGGTGATAGCCAATTAGAACCAGCTGAAGCGTATTTTATTGCTAGAAGTAATATAATTTTCGACAAAGCTATTAATCAAACTGGCTGGTATCCAGACTATCAACTCCGTTTATGGCAAAATAAAGCCATTAAATGGCAAAATTCATTACATAGCATCCCTAAAATTATTGGCAAATCAGGATATTTCCCCTCTGATCCAATTGATTTAGCCATAGTCCACCATAATTACCAAACCATCGAACAATTTATTCTCCGCAGCCATCGCTATAGCACTTTGCAAGCCGAAGCTCATATTAAAGAAAAAAAACCGCAAAATATTACTCCAGACATAATCTGGAAAAGTTTTTTTGATGAATTTTGGCGTCGAATGTTTTTAGAACAAGGTATACTTGAGGGCAATCACGGTATTGCCCTCAGCCTCTTGCAAGCTAGCAATGAATTACATGCGCAAGCTAAAGTTTGGGAAAGTCAAGGCTTTAACTGGTCAACTCTTAATCTTCAGCAAATTAAAACTTTGCGTCGCCAGTGGCTAAAAGAAGCTAAATACTGGTGGGCACATTTAATGGTCACTCAAAATAAAGGTAGTAAAAAAATTTACTGGCAAATAAGAAGAAAGTTAAAAATTTGAACTTCATGAAAGTTTAATAAAAGCTATAGTATAATAATAAATATGAACATCAACGAATTTAGTCACCAACTAACTCAATTGCTTAATCAAGCCGAAAATGACTCTGATTCCAATTGGTCAATCAAATACTTAGGTAAAAAAGGCTTATTTAATCAACTTGCCGAACAAATCAAGAATGTCAGCGACAAAAAAACAGCCGGCATTAAACTCAATCAATTAAAACAAGCCTTAGAAAAAATTAATCAAAACCAGAAACAACCACAAATTTCTAATCAAAATCAAATTGACTATACTTTACCAACAGCTAATTTACCCCAAGGTCATTTGCACCCAATTACTTTAGCTATTGAAGAAATTAGTGAGATTTTCAGCCAATTAGATTTCCAAAGAGTGAGGCATCCAGAAGTCGATTTAGATGAAAATGTTTTTGAAAAACTTAATATGCCACCAGACCATCCAGCAAGAGATGAATGGGAAACTTTTTTTATTAATCACCCAGGTGAAAAAGTCAAATCAAATCCCAAGTGGGTTCTCACCACTCATACCTCCAATGGACAGATTCATGAAATGCTTAGATTGAAAGAACCCCCAATTCGGATGATTAATATTAGTCGCTGTTACCGCCGACAACAAGATTTGACTCACACCCAAATGTTTCACCAATTTGAAGGCATGATGGTCGATAAAAATGTTAATATTACCCATTTAAAAGGAGTCTTAAACTATTTTGCCCAAGAATTTTATGGCCCAGACACCAAAAGTCGCATTCGCCCATTCCATTTTCAGTTTACCGAACCTAGTTTTGAAATTGATTTTTCCTGCCATTTATGCCACGGTACTGGCAAAAATGCCCAAGGAGAAAAGTGCCGTTTTTGTAAAAGTGGCTGGCATGAAGTTGGTGGCGCTGGCATGATACATCCTAATGTCCTTAAGGCAGGCGGTCTTGACCCGCAAGTCTATTCTGGTTTTGCCTTTGGTTGGGGAGTCGAAAGAACTTATACTCTCAAAAACGATTTGAAAATCAATGATATTCGGAATTTTTATAATGGTAATTTAGATTTTCTTACCCAATTCTAATATGTCCCCTTGGAGAAATGAATTTCCAGCTATTGTTAATCATCCAGACTATATTTTTTTTGACAATGCTGCTACCACCCAAAAACCCCAAGTTGTCATTAATTCTATGACTAATCTTTGGGAATCAGGCGTCATGGCGCTCAATCGCTCAAGCTGTCAATTAGCGAATGAGCAAGCACAACTGGTCGAAAAATCACTTCAGACCATCGCTAATTTTTTTGGCGCCAAAAAAAATAATTTAATTATTACCAAAAGTGCAACTGAAGCTCTAAACCTAATCATTTATAATTTTACTCATTTGCTCAAACCAAAAGAAAAAGTAATTCTAAGTAAAAGCAATCACTCCAGCAATCTCGTCGGCTGGAGCAAATTTTTCCCAGTCGAATATCTTGATTTTTTAAACACCGGTCATCTAGACTTACAACAACTTACTAAATATACTCAAGACGAAAAAGTTAGAGTTATTAGCATAAATTTAGTTTCCAATGTTTTTGGTCATCAAGAAAATTTAAAAGCTATCACCCACCTTGTACAACAAGCCAATGAAACCAGAAAAAACAAAATATATCTTATTGTCGATGCTGCTGCTGCCGTTTCCAGTCAGAAAATTAATTTTCTCAATACCGACATAGACTTTATGATCGTTTCTGGTCACAAAATGCATGGTCCATTTATTGCTGGTATAATCGGCAAAAACAACTTATTAGGTGATAATTTTCTACCAATTAACCTTGGCGGTGGCAATGTCACTTATCAATCAGAAAAAGGCTGGCAATTATTTCCACACTCACAAAAATACTTCGCCGGCGTTACAGATTTAATCGCTATTATTGGTTGGGCCAGTGCTTGTCAATGGCTAGAAAAAAATCAAGCAGAAAAAAATCATTACCTGCACCAATTGACAGAAATTCTAATCACTAATTTAAAAAAAATCAATGGCATTAAAATTCTCGGAGAAGGTAAAAAAACTCATTTAGTAACTTTCACTTATCAAGGCTACTCTTATCAAGATATTATGGCTTATCTTAGTAGTAAAAATTTTTGCGTCCGTGGCGGCCAGCATTGTGCTCAGCTCATTTATCAAGACCTTAAGCTTGATGGCGCAATTAGAATTTCACTCGGCATCTATAATCATATTGAAGAAATAGAACAATTAATTTTACAATTATGCCACCTGCCAGATAATATTGCCCCCTCATGTGCATAAATCCAAAATTATCCTATCTTGGTCTCTTAATTCCTCTTACTTTCTGGCCCACATTACTAATTGTAGCGCATCTAACTCCAAATTATCATAGTTTAATTCATCTCGTTAGTCAATTAGTTATTATTAATCATCAGGCTGGATTTATTTTTAATATTGGTCTCATCATTACTGGTTTTTTTAGTCTAACTTTTAGTTTGATCTTATTATCACTTTATCATAGAAGTAAAATCTCCATTTGGCCAATTACCTTAATTATCCTTCATGGTTTGAGCCTTATTGGTGTCGGTTATTATCCACTACCGCATCCAGCCCACCAATGGTGGGGCTCAATCTCACTTTTCATTATTTTTTCTCCCATAATGGGCATAATTATATGGTCGCAATCACAACATAAATATCTTCGATTATTTTTTTTCATTTCAATTTCACTCATGATTTTTGGCTTTAGTCTCTATATTCCCAATTTTTTAGCAAATTACCCAGGTTTAAAACAAAGAGTATTTCACTTAGGCTGGTCCATTTGGTACATTTATCTCAGTCTACCAAAATTAAAAAAATTCAATTGACGTATATTGATTGGTTTAGACCGTCTTTTTACTAATTTACAAAATGTCAAAAAATGTTATAATTTCTAAATGCTAAAAAAGGCAACCAAAACACAAATTTTACCTATTATAAAAAAATATTTATTTAGATTTATTTTAGCTCTTATTATTTTTGCGCTCGGTTGGTATTATTGGAGTTATAAACAAAATCAAAAGCCAATCATTAATTACATTTCACCTGAAAGAGAAAATATTGAATCCAACTTAATCATCTCAGGTAAAATCGATGCCAAAAAAAAGGCTCAACTATCTTTTGCCGCTGGTGGAAAACTAACCAGCATTAATGTCAAAGAAGGAGATTTAATTAATCAAGGGCAAATAATTGCCTCTATTGATCAAGCTACTTTACAAAAACAATTAGAACAAAACCTCAACACTTATATGCAAGAACGGTATAATTTTGAGAATTTGCAAGATAATATTAAAGATCGCGCTTTAGACACTCAAGAACACCGCTTAGTCGCTCAAAAACAATATGATTTAAACAATCGCGTCCTAAACGTCGAAATTCAAAAAATTGCCATCAATAATACCATTTTAACTGCCCCTTTTAATGGTTTAGTTACTGCTGCTCCTAGAGTCGTCGCTGGTGTCCAACTCATGCCTAATGACTATTTTGAACTAATTGATCCGAATAGTTTAATTTTTAGAGCTACCATTGACGAAATCGATCTTAATTTAATAAAAAAAGGACAAAAAGCCATTATCGCTTTAGATGCATATGACCAAGAAAACATTAATACTCATATTGACTATATTGCCTATAATAGCCTAGAAGGCAATACTGGTACTGTTTTTATCGTTGAATTCCCTCTCAATCATAATAATATTGAAAAATACCGTCTAGGCATGAATGGTGACGTCACTATTAAACTTCAAGAGAAAAAAAATGTTCTCACTTTGCCCCTAGAATATGTCTATGAAAAAGATGGCAAAAAGTATGTCTGGCTTAAAACCGAAAACGAAGAACAAAAGATGGAAAAAGAAATTATCACTGGTATAGAAAATGATGAAAAA
>CAZMIQ010000033.1:0-10457 GCA_964566525.1 uncultured Pseudomonadales bacterium
TTTCATAAGTTCTCATCATTTTGCTTTCTCTTAATTGCCCCACTACCCAATATCTCTTTGCCCCCAAAAATTCTCCTTTTATAACTTCTCCTGCTTCATAATATACCAAATTTAAAAAGAACTGATGATTCATCCAGCCCAAATCTTCCTCCAATTCTCTCACTTTGCCAGCAAAAATTGTTTCCTTTATTGGCGACTCAGTCAAAACTGGTTGCTCAACCACCAATGGAGTTTTTGGCGCTGTAAGAAAATCATAAAAATTTTTTAAAGTTGACCAATTTGCCACCATAATTATTAAAACCGTCAATAAAGCAAAAACCCACCAACCTTTCTCTACTACTTCCAATAAAATCTCTCGCCACTTTTTTTCTTCTGTAGTCAACTTATATCCAAAAGTCTGCTTTGCTCCATCATATTCCGGATTTTCAACTTTATCTACTACTTCTTTTACTTTTTTTTCTATTTCGTCCACCTTTGGTATTTTAATTGGCATAATCCAATTATAACATGTTATAATTAAAAAAGCTATTTTAAACTATGAACAAAAAAACAATAATTTTACTTACTATTATTTTTTTTCTCACCATCGCTAGTGTTTTTTTCTGGTACACTTTACAAGAGAGAAAGGCGCAAGCCCGTTTCTATCTTAATTTCGAAGGTGGAGAAGCTGATATTTACCTTAGTAATAAAAAGCTTGATTCACCACCAATTAAAGACTATCTTACTCCAGGAGGCTGGTATGAATTAAAAATTGTCACTCCTAATTACACTTACACCACCCCTCTTAGATTAAGTCCTCAAACAGCCACCATTGTTGATTGGAAAACAGGTATTAACATCAATCATAGTAGCGGCATCATCTATGAACTCTTCCCAATTGAAAGTGCTGCTAGCGAATTAGAGATAAATACTCTTCCAGACAGAGCTATTGTTCAACTTTCTAATTTAACTGAAAAATTCTTCTCCCCCGCTTTTTTTGATAATCTACCACCAGGAGAATACAATCTTAACCTCAACTTGCCAGGATATGACGCCATCGATCTACCTCTCACTCTCCATCAGTCTCATCGCTTAAAACTCACGATTAAATTGGCTCAAAGTCAATGAATTTTCTAATAAAGCCCACACCGTCACTGGTCCCACTCCTCCAGGCACAGGAGTAATAAATTTCGCTTTAGTCACGCAGCTTTCAAAGTCAAAATCTGATTTTGGTTCCCCCACATCTACTAATATCACATCTTCTGCCAACATTTCTCCCTTTATTAATTTTGACACCCCAGTCGCACTCACTACCACTTGATATAATTTTAACTGCTTATCATCACTCAATTTTTTTGCTAATTCATTTTTACCCACTATTTCCACCATCAATCCTTGATTTTTCCATTGCCAATATAATGGCCACCCAATAATATCTGATTTACCTATCAATAATATTCTTTTATCCCTCAAATTAAATGTCGCTAATATTTCCAATATCGCCTTCGCCGTCGCTGGCAAAACCAAACAATTTTGTTTTTTTCTTAGTTTTTCAATTACCAAAGGAGATAATCCATCCACATCTTTTTCTATTGGTAATAATTCGGTTATTTTTCGCCACCAACTTACAAAATCCAACTGCTCAATTTGCTTACTAGTCAACAGTTGATCATTATAGACACTTTTTCTTGGTTTTTGCACCATTATTCCAGTTACACTTTTATCATTTGATAACTTTAAAATTAAATTTTTTATTTCAATTATAGGACAATTAAAGTTCAAATTAATAATCTGAAAGTTGATGCCTATTCTTCCAGCCAATAATTGTTTTTTATTAGCGTAAATTTTACTACTCACATCCTCATCAAAACACAAACTCACTATTTTTATCTCTCTTCCCCACTCTGCTACTCTCTTTTTCAAAGAAATAACTTTATCAGCTACAAACTCATGACCATTAAAAATATTCATCTGCATTATCTTCTGCATCCTTTAATTACTAATTTTCTTTTTGGCTTCTACTAAAACCAGCTCTCTCTCATGATAACAATTCAAACTCTTATTTTTTCTATTTTTAATCATCACCTCGAAGCCTTTTTTCTGCAAAAAACTTATTAATTCTCCCAAGCGAGACTCTCCATGTGGATGAAACTCAAAAATCAAATTTTCTATTTTATTTATTTGATCTTTTAAACTCAAAATTACTTTAAACTCATTCCCTTCAATATCTAATTTTAATAAATCAATTTTTACGAAATCTTTTAAATACTCACTCAATCTTACTGTCGGCACTATTATTTCTTTAGTTTTTTGCTCACCATTCCAAGCACCCTTTTTCATCGAGCCAGTACTATACCACTGCCATTCAGTCTCATCAATGTAAAACTTAGCTTTATCCTGATGTTTATCTAAAGCAGCCGGAATTATTTGCACTCCCTCTAAATTATTCTGTTTAATATTTAATTCTAATAATTTTAATAAATCAGGATTAGGCTCGAAAGCTAATACTTTAGCTGCTGGATAAAGCCATTTAAAGTACAAAGTAGCTAAACCAATATGCGCCCCACCATCAATAATCACTGGTTTTTCCTCTTCTGTCTCGAAATAATATATTTGATGATTGAAAATCTCTCTTTTCAAATCATTTAACTCTTCCAATTGTTCGAAGTTAATTTGCAGATTTCGCCACTGAATTTGTTGCATTAATTTTTTCTCTCGTCAGCTTATAAATCATCGCAAAAATTGGGATCCCTAAAATCATCCCTGCCAAACCAAATAAACCACCACCGATAACTATTGCAAATAATACCCAAATTGGCGATAAACCAATTGAATTACCTAGAATTTTTGGACCTAAAATGTTACCATCAAATTGCTGCAAGACTAAAATAAAAATTACAAACCACAAAGCCTTTACTGGATCAACCGCTAAAATCAGCAATGTCGTCGGAATTGCGCCAATAAATGGCCCAAAAAAAGGCACAATATTTGTAATTCCAATAATTACACTGACTAACAAGGCATAAGGCATACCTAAAATCACCATCCCAAAAAAACAAATGATTGCTACAATTAATGAGTCTAACATCTTGCCATAAAAAAAATTAGTAAAGGTATCATTGCCATATTTTACAATTGCTCTCACTTCTCTTAATAATTCTGCTGATAAAATATGGCTAGCAATTTTACCAGTTTGTTTCATGTATCCTTCTTTATTATACAAAAAATAAATCGCAATAATGATGCCAATAAAAAAATTCAAAAAAGCACTCACTAACTGCCCAGAATAAGCTAAAATTTTCGGCAATTCATCATTCATAATTTGTGATAATTTCTTGCTAATTTCCAATGACTCAAGACTAATATCTGGAAAAATTCCTAACCAAAATGCTTCTAAATTTCTTGAGTATTCTGGCACTTTAGCTGAAATCATTGCGATGCTCCTCATTAATTGGGGCAATAATAACCATAATAAAATTATTACCACCCCAAAAGTAATTAACATCGTCAAAAAAACACTCCAATATCTTCTTTTTTTTTGATCTTTAATTTTTAAAAACATTCCAGCTCTTTTTTCGAAAAAATTTACCATCCCACTCAATAAAAAAGCCAAAGCAAAACCAATCAAAAACGGTTGCAAAATTGAAAAAACCCACCAGAACTTAGTCATTATCACTTGAAAGTTTAAAACTAAAAAATAAAACGCTATTCCTAATACCACAATCGCCAAATTTCGATAAAAGGCATCATTAAATATTTGTTTATTAAAAATTTTCATCATCAAGCAATATTATATCACGCCTTTATCATCCTTAAAAAGTGGGAAGTTCTGTGTCATTCTTTTCACTTCATCGAAAATTTTCACTAAAGTCAAATCTTTTTCAATTTTTTTCATATATTCTTGCAAAAAATATTTCTTCTGCTCATTATCTAGTGGCAAAGTATAAGTTTTCCATACATGTTCACTCACTCTCGCAATCCACTTCGCTATTTGTTTCATTTCCTCCTCACCCATGCCTCTAGTAGTTACCAATGGTGTCCCAATTCTCACCCCAGAAGGAAACATCGGCGAACCTTTTTCATTTGGCACTGTATTTTTATTCGCATAAATTCCTGCCACGTCCATTGCTTTCGAAATCATGCCCCCCATTCCTGGAGCCACTTCACTATAATCGATAATCATCAAATGAGTCTCTGTCCCATCGCCCACTAATTTTAAACCCTCTTTTTTCAAAGCTTCCGCCAAAACTTTAGCATTTTTCTTTATTTTTTTACCATATTTTTTAAATGCAGGCTGCAATGCTTCTTCAGCTGCAATCGCAATTGCCGCCGTGGTCGCATTATGTGGACCACCTTGCAAAGCTGGAAAAACTGCTTTTTGAATTTTTTCTGCCAATCTCTCATCTTTTTGCAAACCTTTATCAGTGACCATAATCATTGCTCCCCTAGGACCACGGAAAGTTTTGTGAGTTGTAGACATAATAACATCAGCGTATGGCACTGGCGATATATGTGCCCCCGCCACCACCAAACCAGTTATATGAGATATATCAGCTAATAAATATGCTCCAATTTCATCAGCAATTTCCGCAAATTTTGCAAAATCCAATTCGAAAGGATAGGCTGTATTACCAGCAATTAGTAATTTAGGCTTATGTTCTAATGCTAATTTGCGCAAAGCCAAAAAATCAATTTTTCCATCTTTACCTACTCCATACTGCACACTCTTAAAAAATCTTCCAGAAAAGGTCACTTTCGGGTGACCATGAGTTAAATGACCACCACAAGCCAGTTGTAAACCCATCATCGTTTCACCATTTTGTAAAATCGCAAACTCTACTGCACCATTGGCTGGCGAACCAGAATAAGGTTGGACATTGACATAAGGCACTTTAAACAACTTTTTTATTCGCTCTATCGCTAAATTTTCAATCTGATCCACTATCTGACTACCCTCATAATAACGCGCTCCAGGATAGCCTTCAGAATATTTATTCGATAAACAACTGGCTAAAGCCTTAGCTACCGCTGGCGAGACATTATTCTCCGATGGTATTAGCCCAATTTTTTGTTTTTGTCTTCTCTCTTCTTGTTTAATTAAATTAAAAATTATATTTCTTGCCATGATATTTTTTCCCTTCTTACCTTTTATAAAGTAAATTTTTATTTTTTATAATGATTTTATTTTATTATAGTCTAACCAAAAAAAATTCTATGTCATATGCTCAGTTATAATCGATTTATTTCAAAATGTCAAGAGGCTAAAAAACCTAATAAATCAATTTTTATGAAAAAATATTAAATTGAAACACATTTGTGTATTTCTATATTTCTGCATTGTTGTGTTTTTTTAGAGACAAGGCATGCCTTGTCTCTTGTCTTATCTTTCATCATTCACCACTCCCCTCCCTGACAAGGGAGGGGTTAGGGGTGGGTTTCTACCACCCTCTGGTCACTGAGTGACTACTCACACCTCTCCACCACAAGGGAGCATGCTCCCTTGCCATCCACCATCATCCTTCATAGTCAATCATGGTTTGTTAATCATGTAAATCCTGGTTCAACAATCAAGGCAACTCCACCTCATTCACCCGATTATCACTCGCAAAAATAAAATAATTAAAATCTTTTCGATAACTTATTTGATATATAGGAAAGAAAAAAGAGAGATTATGATCAATAGTGGTCGCTTCCATTTGATCTAAATCAGTAATTTTCAATTTTTGTGGTCCAGAAAAAGTATGATTGTCTTTACTAGCTTTGAAATCTGTGGTGGGGATAATAATAGTAAAGTGAGTTTCAGTGAAGGGGGAAGTTCTCAGGGCTTGAGTATATGATTTATTAATGGTCGGAATAATATACTCAAGAGCATAATTATAAGCACCTACCGTTTTAGGGAAAAAACCCTTAATTTCAATATAGCTTTGAGTCTCACTGACTGATTGAATATTCCAGTAAAGATTAGAAGGTTTGACATTTCTCTCAATTGCTGGATTAGCAAAGACAGGCGGGATATATTGATAGATATCGGTAAAATTGGCAACATTACCTGCTAAATCAACTGAACAAACATATAAAGGATTTGCACCTCCAGCAATCGTTAAACGCAAATTATCACCACTGCTAATACTAGTACCGCCGCTACAATCACTACCTAGAGTAGGTAAATCCCAAGCATAAGCAATTCTTGCTATACTAGTTTGTTCATCACTACTGATGACAATAATGTCTTGTTTATCTCCTTGCCAGCCAGTCATGGCTGGGGTAACTGAAAGAATGGGAACAAAGACATCCACTCTATTAATTGGTGAAATACAAATTCTATCATTACCAACTTTATCAAAAATTGTCACTGGACAAGTGTCACCATGTAAGGGACCAGTACTACAAGCAACACTAGCTGACTCAGTGGCTAAGCCACTGCCGTCTGCATCAGTTGAACTAGTTAAGGTAAAAGTCTCTCCCCCACTGACTTTCCAAGGACTCTCAACTGGCGACCAGCTGCCACAAGTGGGAGGAGTTTTATCAATGGCGATCTTACCTGTATAGCTACTGGTGGTTTCTTCAGGAGTAGAGCTATTGCTAGTAGCGGTAAATTCTATATTAGTGTATTCACCTTCACTTAATTCATTGTAATTCCATGATAATTGCCAAGTCATATTTGTACTTACGGGAACATTAATGCTGCGACTAACACCACCAATAGTGGCAGAAACTGCCACACTAGTGGCACCGCCATCTTCTGGAAGATCAATGGTGCCAGCAATAGTGAAGTTGGGAGAAGACTTAGTAGGGGTGATATCTAAATCATAATTATCAATATTAAGATTAAATTGATTTATTTCATAACGGACAATCACAATTCCATTTTTCCCAGATCCACCAGGAATATTCGACGACTTTGCCTCACCTCCACCACCTAGTCCAGTTTGACCCATGCCATTACTCCCCACCACGCCACCACTCCTATAACCAGATCCTCTTCCGCCCCCTGCATACCATGCTCCCCAAATTTGTAAACCAGAGCCACCATCTCCAGGCATCCAGCCAGCATCTCCACCAGCACCACCAGCACCGCCACCTCCTCCACAAGCATAACTATTACCATCGGTACAACTACCAGCTCCACCTTTATAACCCTGGTTCAAAGTCCCTAAGCCGCCAACATGACTTACGCAATAACTACCACCACCTCCTGATCCACCATCATTACCATTTCTACCTTCAGTTGCTCCGCCACCACCACCAATCGCAATCAAATTATTAAATTGTGAATTTTGTCCATTTTGACCTTGAGTACCATAAGAAGTTCCTATACCGCCAGCTCCCACACTTACCATTAATGGCGTATTAGCATCAACTGGATAACTTTGACTAAAAATCAAACCTCCAGCACCTCCACCACCCGCAATATAGTGACCAGAAGCGCTCCCGCCACCAGCCACCACTAAAACCTCAAGGTTTAAATTTTCAGTTGGTGTAAAATACTGCGTTCCCAACATTGAGAATTCATGTACCCAATAATACTTTCCACTATCCTCAATCTCATAAATACCATCACCACCAGTGGCCATTTGAGCCAACAACTCAATAGGATAAAATAAACAAAAAAATAACCCAAAAATAAACAAAAAAGTTTTCATATAATTACTTAACTCCAATTTTACCATAAAAAATCATTTTTTACCAGCTCCGACAAACTTATCCATATAGTATAATACCCTCATGAAAGACATCGCCCAAAAAAAACTTCTCAAGATTATCCAAAGATTAAAATCTCTCATTCTTCAAGATTTAGATACCACTACTCGCGAACAACTCAAAGCCGCCCTCCTCCAACTAGACAAAGATTATACAAATAAAATTATTAGTCTTGAAGAATACAAGCAAAAATCACTCACCCTTTTATGCTCTTATCGCGATCTCTGCTGGAGCGAACAATTTTTATACCGAGAAACCGGCAATTTTCTCACCCAAAGTGAAAAATTTCTCATTTGCGAATCAATTCGAAACCTCACCAAAAAGTAAATTTTCCATGTATAATAGTTTTAATTTATTAAATTAGTTTTATCAGAATTTATCATATGCCAGATACTCAATATCGTGATTTACTCGCTCATGTCTTAGCCAACGGCCACACTGTTCCCTCTCAGCAAGGCGTGGCTGCCAAAATGATTTTTGGCGCCAATCCACTCCGCTACCGCCTCGCTGATGGCTTTCCTGTCATCACCGAACGTGATCTCTCCAAATTTTGGCGCGCCCCCATTGGTGAAATTTTTGCCTTTATTAATGGCGCCCGCACCCAAAAGGAACTAGAAGCTTTTGGCTGTAAATGGTGGAAATATTGGGTTACCGAAGAAAAATGTGCTAAAAGAGGTCTAAACACTGGCGATCTCGGTCCAGGTTCATATGGTGCCGCTTTTCACGATTTTCCCACCAGCGAAGGTGAGAGCTTCAATCAATTCGCCCACCTCATTAAACAATTAAAAGAACAACCCCAATTACGCACCCACTTCATCTCACCTTGGATTCCTCAGTATATCTATCGCATTGAAGGTCGACAACAAAAAGTCGTTGTTTGCCCTTGCCATGGCTGGATGCATTTTCGCGTCATTGAGGACAAACTTTTTCTCCACATGTTCCAACGCTCCGGCGACCTCCCTGTCGGCGTTCCTTCCAATCTCATTCAATATTCCGCTTTGCTCCTCGCTGTCGCTCATGTTACCAAGCTTCAACCCTATGAATATGTCCACACTATTTCTGACGCCCACATTTACCTCGATCAGCTTGATAGTGTCCAAGAAATTATCTCTCGCTCACCTAAGCCTCTCCCTCAAATCAAGCTTATTAATCCACCAAACGATATTTTCGCTTTCAGACCAGAGCATTTTGAATTAATTAACTATCATCCTCATCCCGCTATTACCAAAATTCCCGCTGCCATTTAATTTCAAGTAAAGGATATTTTATGCACCTCGATTTAGATAATGCTCGTTATCAAGACCAAAAAGATTGCATGAATCAAATCATTGCTGACGGTCAATCACCCTTTTTACCAAAAAACTTAGCCAAATATCACTCTGACCCTATTATTAAACAAGGAAAATTCTGGTATATTACCAAAAATCAATGGCCTTATCAAAACACCCTTCATCACTATTTAATCATTTCTAATCTCTATTGGACTCAAATTACCGATCTCGACCCTCAAGCCGGCCCCGAATTAATTGAATTTACCCAATGGCTTTGCCAACATCTTCAAGTCCCAGGCGGCGCTATTTGCCTCCGTTTTGGCGACACTAACTATTCTGGTGGCACCATTGATCATCTTCATTGGCAATTCATCGTGCCAAATCTTAAAGCGCCCACTTATGAACGAGTAAAATTTTCCATTGGTAAAAAACGCTCTAAATTATCACCATGACTTTTCTAATTTCATCGTGTATAATTCACTCTTGTGACAACTAAAAAATATTTAATTTTTTTTACTCTGATTATTGCCTTAGCGGCTTTTTTGCGCTTTTGGCAATTAGGCCAAATACCTCTTAGTCTCTATTGGGATGAAATTGCTATGTTTGCCGATGCCAAAAAAGTCGCTCAAACCGGCAATGATCTTCATGATTTATCTCCTTTTCACCTCATTTTTCCCTCTTATGGAGATTATAAACTCGCCCCTTATATTTGGAGCGCCACTAGCAGTTTTGCGCTTTTTGGTCATAATTATTTCGCTCTCCGAGCACCAAGTGCTTTTGCCGGCATTTTCACTATTATTATTGCTGGTCTCATCGCTTTTTCCCTCTGTCCCCTACCCTCACATAAAAAAACTTATCAACTCCTCACTATGATTATCATTGCTTTTAGCCCTTGGAGCATACTTTTTTCTCGCACAGGTTTTGAAGGTCATTTAGCTCAAATGTTTTTAAGCCTTGCCGTCCTCTTTCTGATTTACTCATGGCAAAAAAAACCCTCTCTCCCCTACTCTTTTGCTAGTGGTTTTTTTGGCGGACTCGCTTTTTGGACTTATTTTTCCGTCCGTTTCGTTTGGCCGCCAATTTTTCTTGCCTTTACTTTATATTTTTATTTACGCACCAAGAAATTATCTCAAGCTCTCACTTCTCTCACCGCCATTGGGATTATTTTTTTCATCATGTATTTGACCATGACTTTCACCCCTTTTTATCAAGAAAGCAATCGCTTTCGCCTTGGCACTGATTCAATTCTCAATCAAACAGATCTCCCTCACCAAATAAATGCCCAACGCCAAATTTCAGGCAACAATCTTCTTAGTCGTCTTATTTTCACCCAAAAGGGAGCTCAATTGTCACAACTTTTAAACAATTATGCCGCTCATCTTGATTTTTCCTATTTATTTCTCACTGGAGATGCCAATTTACGTCATTCTAGCGGCTCGCATGGCTTATTTTACCTAATTTGCGCTCCTCTACTTATTTTGGGTTTTATTGGTCTTTTTCACCGAG
>CAZMIQ010000034.1:0-10108 GCA_964566525.1 uncultured Pseudomonadales bacterium
TTGAAAAAAAATCAATCTTTCATCCATCATCGTTGCCTTCGACAGACTCAGGCAACTCTTCTAATACGTTAGCTGTGCTTGTTGAAGGCAACTCTTCTAACCCGTTGGCTGAGCCTGCCGAAGCCAACTTACTTTCAGCCACTGAGCTTGTCGAAGTGGTCGAATTTGCATAATTTTTTGCAAGGTCGCTGAGCTTGTCGAAGCGACCGTTTATTAAAGCTTCTTTCTTTTCCCTTCTCCATCTTTGAACTTGTTTTTCTCTATAAAAAGCTTCATCGATCCTATTAAATTCTTCAAAATAAACCAATGTGACTGGTCGTCTTTTTTGTGTGTGATTTGCACCCTCTCCAGCTTGATGCTGGGCTAGGCGAAGTGCTAAATTTTTTGTGCTGCCAGTATAATAAGTATTATTGGCACATTTTAATATATACATGAAACCCTTAGACATATTTTGATATTAAAGCCTTGCTTGTTTCGGAAAATTATTATTTCTTTTCTCCCCCATTTTCAAAAGCACAATGACCACATAATTCAATCACTCGAATCAATTGATTAATTTTATTTTCGGCTTGGGCTAAACTAGTGGTTTGCACTTCTCCAGGATATAAATGAATCAGACGATTGCGCATGAGCCAAGCATCCCAAATTTCTCTAGCAACGTGCTCGCCGCAGAGACGATGTAAATCGTCATAAAGCCAAAATTCATCTCTTTGCTCTAGTCTGACATCTGGGTTAAGGCTGCGACCAATAGAAAACTTTTTACTGCGATAAGTCCGTTCGGGAATTAATTTAAGGGAAAACAAATAATCTTTCAAAAAGGTTTCATAGGCTTTCACTAAAGGAAAAACAATAAAATCATAATTCGCTAACTCTTGTGTTTGTTCTTTTTCTCTTCTGAGCAGCTGTAGGCTGAGTAAGGCTAAAGGTTGGAGGGAGTTGGAGAGAAAATGATACCATTTTTGATTCATAATATTATCCTTATTTTCCTTGTGCCCAAGACAGGATTTGAACCTGCACGCCTTTGCAGGCACCGGCTTCTGAGACCGGCTTGTCTACCAATTCCAACACCTGGGCTTAACAGATAAATATTATAACATGAGAGAGGGTTTTTTATGATATAATTACAAAATATGAAAATGTCACAACAACTTTTTGCCCCGCAAAAAAATCCGCCTGCGAAGGCAGATACCGTTAATCATAAACTCTTAGTCCAAGCAGGCTTTGTCCGTCAAACGATGGCTGGGGTTTATACTTATAGTGCTTTGGGGCTAAAAGTGCTTAATAAAATTGCTCAAGTTGTGAGAGAAGAGATGAATGCGATTGGTTCGCAAGAAGTATTAATGCCTGCCTTGCATCCAAGTGAAAATTGGAAAAAAACTAATGGCTGGGAGACAATTGATGTTTTATTTAAAATCAAAAGTCAGACTAATAAAGAATATGCTTTAGGTCAGTCTCATGAGGAAATTGTCACTCCCCTACTTTTGGAAGTAATTAATTCTTATAAAGATTTGCCAAAAAGCGTCTATCAAATTCAATGGAAATTTCGTGATGAGCTGCGTGCCAAATCGGGCATTCTGCGTGGAAGAGAATTTTTAATGAAAGACATGTATTCATTTCATGAATCACAGGCTGACTTTGATCTTTATTATGAACAAGTGAAAAAAGCTTATTTGAAAGTTTTTGAGCGTCTAAGTTTGCCCGTGAAAGTGACAGAAGCGAGCGGTGGTAATTTCACTAATAAGGTTTCTTATGAATATATGGTTTTAACTGATGCTGGTGAGGATGATATTTTTTATTGCGAGAGTTGTGATTATTGTATTAATTCAGAAATTTCACCCGTGAGTGAGGGTGAAAAATGTCCAAAATGCGGCAGTGAATTAAAAAAGAGCCGAGCGAGTGAAGCGGGCAATATTTTCGATTTGGGTAAAAAATTTAGTGAAGCTTTTGAGATGACTTATAATGACAAAAATAATAAAAAACAAGTTCCAACCATGGGTTGCTATGGCATTGGTATTTCTCGTAATATGGGCATTATCGTGGAAAAATTTAATGATGATAAAGGAATTATTTGGCCAGCAAGTGTGGCACCAGCACAAGTCTATTTAATTGGGCTAAAAGGAATGGAAAAAGAAGCCCAGCAAGCGTATCAAACTTTGCAGCAAAAAGGCATTGAAGTGATTTGGGATGAACGTGATTTATCTCCAGGGGCGAAGTTTGCGGCGGCTGACTTAATTGGCTGTCCTTTGAGAGTGGTCTTAAGCGAAAAAAATAAGGACCAATGGGAAGTGAAAGAACGAAACAGCGAAAAAATAGCATTAATGAGTCAGGAAAAGTTTTTAAGTCATTATCAATAAAGCTTTCTCTGGTGAGAGGGAAAAATGAACGACGATTTTTTGAAGTCTTTAAATGATCGGCAGTTAAAGGCAGTTTTACATAATGAAGGACCGGCCTTGGTTTTAGCTGGCGCGGGCTCTGGCAAAACTAGAGTTTTGACGAGTAGAGTCGCTAGATTATTATTAAATAATAAACTAGTACCAGAGGAAATTTTACTGGTGACTTTTACCAATAAAGCGGCGGCAGAGATGAAAAAAAGAGTGCAGGATTTAACGAATAATAATTTGCCCTTTGCTGGGACTTTTCATAGCTTGGCGACTAAAATGCTCAGACGTTATGCTCATAGTTTGAAGTTAGATAATAATTTCAGCATTTACGATAGTGACGATCAATTAGCGCTATTAAAACAAATTTACAAAAATAATGGCTGGGACGTGAAAGAATATAAGCCTCAAGCAGTCAAGGCAGCAATTAGTGAGGCAAAAAATCAGTTGTTAACTCCAGAAAAATATCGCGAAAGTGTTTATAATGATTTTGGTGAGTTTGTGGCTAATGCCTATCAAGCCTATCAAGTGAACTTGAAAGTGGAAAATGCTCTCGATTTCGATGATTTACTTAATGAGGCCTTAAAAATGCTTAAGGAAGATCAATATGTGCGTCAATTCTATCAACAGCAATTTAAATATGTATTAATTGATGAATATCAAGATACCAATAAAGCGCAGTATCAATTAAGTAAGATTTTGACCCAGCCAGAAGATAATTTGTTTGTAGTAGGCGATTTTAGTCAGAGCATTTATGCTTGGCGAGGAGCAGATTATAAAAATATGCTGACATTAAAAGATGATTTTGAAAAAATTGCCACTTATCATTTGGACCAAAATTATCGCAGCACTCAACCAATTTTAACAGCGGCAACGCAAGTGATTCAAAAAAACACTGATCATCCAATTTTGACTCTCTGGACAGAAAATAAAGACAAAAGTAAAATCAAAGTCTTTGATTGTGAAACTGGTCAACAAGAAGCAGTGATGGTAGCTAAAACAATTGATCAGTGGCGCCAGAATGGCAAATTGAGCGATTGTGCGATTCTCTATCGGACCAATGCGCAATCAAGGTTATTTGAAGAAGCCTTAACTCGTTATGGTTTACCTTATAAACTGGTTGGTGGTTTTAAATTTTATGAGCGTAAAGAAATTAAGGATGTCTTAGCTTATTTGCGTTTATTTCATAATCCGAAAGAGTCAGTGAGTTTACAAAGAGTGAGGAAAATTGGCAAGCGAAGATTGGATAAATATTTAATTTGGCGTGATAAAGCGCAAAATAGCGAAATGCCTAATAACTCACCTTTGTCTATAATTCAAGAAATTTTACAAGCAACTGATTACAAAGCTTTATATGATGAACATGATCCCGAAGAAATGGTGAAGTTAGAGAATATTAACGAATTATTAACGCATGCGAGTCAATTCCAGACTATAGAAAGCTTTTTAGAAAATGTGGCTCTCATTCAAGATGATTATGGTCCTGATGGCTTGGAAACGAAAAAACTGACAAGAGATGAAGTCATATTAATGAGTTTACACTCAGCTAAGGGCTTGGAATTTCCGGTGGTTTTTTTGGTCGGGATGGAAGAAAACTATTTACCTCATTCTAGATCACTTTTCAACAAGGAACAGTTAGCGGAAGAAAGAAGGTTGTGTTATGTGGGCATTACTCGGGCAAAAACTCAATTATATCTAACCTATGCTAGGCGGCGCTGGACATATGGCGGGACCAATATTATGTGTCGGAGCCGATTCATTGATGATTTAGCTGAGGACTTATTAGATATTGAAAGGTTAGAAGAAGAATATCAAGAAAAGAATTGGTCAAGAAAAGAACCTAATTGGACGAAATATCAGACTAAAAAACCGGTAGCGATGCCAAACTCAAGTCGAAAGTTGGATTTGGATGATTGCCAATTGAGTGAAGTCTTAAATGGCGAATTAGACTATGAGACTTTTTTAAGAAGCTAAAGTAATTACTTGGATATTTGTTTAAATAACTCTTATATAAATAGTAAAAATATTTTTTTCGTTGTGAATTTAGTGAATTGTCAAAACTCAGTTGATAATTATTAGGATATTTTGGCGATAAAAATATGGCTTAATCGCTATAATTACTCATGTTAGGGTGATAATAACTCACCCTTGACATTATGACAATGCAATGGTAAAATACCAATTCTTGTTCTTAAAAACTTTAAAAAACATAAGTGACTTGACTTCGGGCCCTTAGCTCAGTTGGCTAGAGCGCTTCATTTGCAATGAAGAGGTCGAGGGTTCGAGTCCCTTAGGGTCCACAGGCTGCATCATACAGTAAATATTAATTTGTTTATTGTTAATTCAGCTTCAAGTAAATCAAGATGAATTAAGTTATTAGTTTTTAAACGAAATAGCTGTTTTCTTGACCAAAACTTGTTTTTGATGATGGTTCTTTAAAAAGTGAAGAAAACGATTTATATATTTTTTCTAATATATAAATCAGCAAATGTAAATTTTTAAATGTATATATTTATCCACATCGGATAAATATATAAGTATTTTTGTCATGTAGGCCAAAATATTTTTAATGAGTTTGTGCTTTTGCACAAATTCTAGCATTCAACTAAGTTTAGTTTTAAATTATACGTTATTATCATGTAAATTAACGCAGATAGTGGATGCCTTGGCTTGTTTGGACGACGAAGGACGCTAAGGGCGCGATAGTCGTCGGGGAGCTCCCATAAAGCTTTGATCCGACGGTTTCCGAATGGAGAAATTCAATCACAGTAATATGTGGTTACTGTCATTCTTTATGAATGGCGGGGATAACGCGATGAACTGAAATATCTAAGTAATCGCAGGAAAAGAAATCGAAAGAGATTCCCTGAGTAAGCGACGAGCGAAAAGGGAAGAGCCCAAACCTCACTTCGGTGAGGGGTTGTAGGACCTCAAGATTAATTATTAATTAATAGTAGAACAGTTTGGAATGACTGACCAAAGACAGTGAAAGTCTGGTATACGAAATTAATTAATAATTATAGAGAATTCCTGAGTAGGTTGAGAGACGGCAAACTCTCTTCTGAAGCTGGGGTGACCACACTCCAAGGCTAAATACCAAACAAGACCGATAGCGAACGAGTACCGTAAGGGAAAGGTGAAAAGAAGGGTTGAAGACCCCGTGAAATAGTACCTGAAACTATCTGCTAACAATCAGTCAAAGCCTCCTCGAGGGGTGATGACGTGCCTATTGAAGAATGAGCCGGCGAGTGTATTACTGCTGCAGGTTAAGCAATTATCATTGCGAAGCCAAAGTGAAAGCGAGCTTGAATAGAGCGTTTAATTTGATTTATCAAATTAAGGTAGCTGTAATACGACCCGAAACCGGGTGAGCTTACCATGGTCAGGATGAATCTCGCCTAACAGCGAGAGAAGGTCCGCACCGCTGACTGCTGCAAAAGTCTCGGATGAACTGTGGTAAGGGGTAATATGCCAAACGAACCCGGAGATAGCTGGTTCTCCCCGAAATATATTTAGGTATAGGGTCATGTAAATAGCTGATTAGGGGTAGGGCTCTGATCTGAGTATCCTGGGAGAAATCCTTGGACTCTAGTCAAACTACGAATACTAATCAGTGTTCCATGGCACTCAGCTAGCGGGAGCTAAGTTCCGTTAGCAAAAGGAAAACAATCCAGATTCACAAATAAGGTCTCAAATTATTGTTTAGTGGGAAAGGAAGTTTTATTTCTCAGACACCTAGGAGGTCGGCTCAGAAGCAGCCATCCTTTAAAGAAAGCGTAACAGCTCACTAGCCGTAGAAATAATGCGCCGAAGATCCAACGAGGCTCAAACAATAAACCGAATTTTGAAACTTTTTGCTTTAGCAAAAAGTGGTAGGGGAGCGTTCTGTGTGCTTTGAAGCCAGCGCGGCAAGCAGTTGGTGGAGCGATCAGAAGTGCGAATGCCGGCATGAGTAGCGAATATCGGGGTGAGAATCCCCGACTCCGAAAGCCCAAGGTTTCCGCACCCACGTTCGTCGTGTGCGGGTTAGGCGATCCTAAGGTCAGTCCCATTTAAGTGGGAGTAGCCGATGGATTACTGGTTAATATTCCAGTCCTTGGTTGTGTTCATTTGACTTGGGGGGTGACGGCATAGGATAAGATATGTGAGGAAATGAATTTCTCATCTAATCGTCAAAGCAGGATTCTATTAGCAAATCTGAGAGTCCGTTTATCTGAGACGTTATGGGACTATTAGCTACGGCTGATGGTTATGTCTGATTTCTGTGTCCTGGAAAAACCTCGCAAGAAGAACGCAATCAAATCGTACCGATAACCGACACTGGTGGGCAGGTCGAGTAGACCAAGGAGAGCGAGAGAAGGTAGTTTAAGGAACTAGGCAAATCAACTGGGCGTAATTTCGAAAGATGCCCCGCCTCAAAGCTAGTTTACTAGTGGAGAGGCCGCAGTGAATGATATGAGATCGACTGTTTACCAAAAACACAGGTCTGTGCTAACTCGTAAGAGGATGTATACGGGCTGAAGCCTGCCCAGTGCTGGAAGGTTAACTGCGTGGGTGTGCGGAGCAATCTGCATGCTTGCAATGGAAGCCCCAGTGAACGGCAGCAGTAACTATAACTGTTCTATGGTAGCGAAGTACCTTGTCGCTTAATTGGCGACGCGCACGAAAGGTTTAACGAGTCTCATGCTGTCTTGAACTGCTACTCGGCGAAGTTGAAATGGCTGTGAAGATGCGGCCTATTGGTGGAAGGACAAAAAGACCCCGTGAAGCTTTACTACAACTTGACACTGATTTTGTATGATGAGTTGTCTAGCATAGGCGGGAGATTCTTGATTTATCTTGAATCGACAGTGTAATACCGCTCGCTTGTCATACGAAATCTTACCGGAGCTAGCTGCAAACGCTAGCAGGGACCCTGTTTGGTGGGTAGTTTAACTGGGGAGGTTGCTTGCTAAAAGGTAACGCAAGCGCGCAAAGGTACCCTTAGCCTGGATGGAAATCAGGCCGGACGTGCAATAGCAGATGGGTGCTTAACTGTGAGGCCTACAAGCCGAGCAAATGCGAAAGCAGGTTATAGTGATCCTCGAACACTTTGTGGAAGGTGTCGGGCTTATCGGATAAAAGCTACTCTGGGGATAACAGAGTCATTGTGCCTAAGCGTTCCTAGCGTCGGCACAGTTTGCTACCTCGATGTCGGCTCATCGCATCCTGGGGCTGTAGCAGGTCCCAAGGGTTAGTCTGTTCGCCTATTAAAGCGGTACGTGAGCTGGGTTCAGACCGTCGTAAGACAGGTCGGTTTCTATCCTCCATCAACGTTAGAAATTTGCGGAATTTTGTCCCTAGTACGAGAGGACCGGGATGAGGAAACCCCTAGTGTTCCTGTTGTTGCTGTCAAGCGCATTGCAGGGTAGCTACGTTTCTTGTGGATAACCGCTGAAAGCATCTAAGCGGGAAGCCCTATCCAAGATTAAATTTCTCCAGATTTATTGTTTACAATAAATCATTAAGAATCCTGGGAGACTACCAGGTTGATAGGTGAGAGGTGTAAGTCTGGCAACAGATTAAGCTTACTCATACTAAATTTTCGACTGAACATTTTAATAATATTGAAACTTTTCTAAGTTTTTGCTATGAAAATATTTTAGCCAAAATGACAAGGACATTTGTTTTTTTCTTCACTCTTTAGCGAATCATTAAAATTGATTGGCTCTTTTAAGTCACTAGTGTTTGTATCTCTGGAGCGCGGTGGAACCAACTCTTCCCATCCCGAACAGAGTCTTGAAACGCCGTAGCGCCGACAATAGTTGGGGGTTCTCCCCCTGCAAAGATAGGTCGAGGTACAAACACTGGTGATTTTTTTTGTCTAAATTTATTTTAATATTGATACAATATAGAGTATAATAAATAGATGCGAAAAATTAGAAACACTTTGACAATATTGATCACGATGTGGTGTTTATGGTCACGAAGTGCAGAGGCGCAATTGACCGATTATTTTAATTTTAATAATTTAAGTAATGGTGATTTAAATAACCAATCTGGCTGGACCAATGAATGGAATAGTCTAATTGTGCAAGACACAGAAGTGTATGCTGGTAAAGCAATTAAAAATCATAGTGACTATGCTGGCTTAACATATCAAGAATTCCCTACTGAAGCCAAAAACGAAGGTGAAGTGTCATTTGTCTTTAAAATTGACAATAATTATTATGCTGATATGCAAGAAATTGTAGGTATATATAATGGCATTGGTGAAGTAAATCTGGTTAATATTAGATTTGTCAATAATTACGATGATTATAACAATGCCTTATTAGCATTCACGGCTGATTATCCGCAAGGTTTATTACTTGGAGAAGTGACACAAGGAAGCTGGAGTCAGCTCACAATTTCTTGGCGACAAAAGGATGCGAGATTAAGAATAAAATATAATAGTTTTTTGTCGCCATGGATTAATAGTTCGAGCATGTGGGATAATCAAAGCCAATTGGGAATTAGAGTACATTTACCTGGAGCTCAAAATTATGGTAATTTTTACTTTGACACCCTGCACGAAGATGGTATAGTAAACAGTACAACGATGCAAAGCTTAAATGATGAGCAGATCACTGATGAGCAAATTACAACCGTTGACTATATTGCTTATTAATAAATTAATATGAAAAAAAGATGTTTTTCAATATGGGTAGTCTTAATAACCTTGCTAATATTACCCATTAAGGTGATGGCGGCACCAATTACAATCGTGGAGTTTAATTTCGAAAATGCAGCTAAAATGACAGCCACTGATTGGAGTAGTGCTTTATACACTGCTGATCAAGGCGTAGTCGAAAATATTGATCAGGCTGAAATTAAATTAATCGGACCTACCTTTAAGTATTGGGGGTCAGGATATGTAGGTTCGGCTCCTAACGCCAATCTTTGGACTGATGGGGCTAGTACTAAATATTGGCAGATTGCTTTTTCAACAATTGGATATGATGGCATGAAATTATCTTCTAGACAGAATAGCACAAGAAATGATGGTCCGAGTAATTTTAAACTGCAGTGGAGCTTGGACGAAGTTAGCTGGAATGACATTGAGGGAGCTGTGACTGCGGCAGCTAATAATTGGACTGATGGAGTACTAGATAGCATTGTTTTACCTAATAACATTAACAATCAAGAATTAGTGTATTTGCGTTGGATAATGATTGATAATATTAGTGCTAATGGCGGTATAGTGGGTGACTACGGTAATAGCTTAATTGATGAAATCATTGTTATTCAAAATCATCCTAAAGCGCCAACTAGTTCACCCATATTAATAACTGCTCCAGAGAATACAATACCAGAATTTCAACTAACTTGTGTTGATGACAATACGGTCACTCTTTATATTAATGGTATCTTTGCTGGCTCTGCTAATTGCGTTAATAATTTAGCAAATATTGTTTCCGTTCACGAATTAGCTGCCGGCATGTATCAGATTACTTACACAGAAACCAATAGTGATGGAGAGTCACTATCGTCACCAGCACTAATTGCTGCCATAGGCAGCACTGATGATATGATAGAAGAATTAGAATGTGAAATGACCACCCAGAGTGCATGTGCTGAGAATAAGATTGTCGCTTTGCGCTTATCTGGAGCTGATAATGCTCACGCGGAACTAGCTAGTCAAACAACGGCTAATTATGATGATAATGTAGTTTGCTGTGGAGGGATTAGTGGTTTAAATAATTTATGCG
>CAZMIQ010000035.1:0-9850 GCA_964566525.1 uncultured Pseudomonadales bacterium
AACCTCTCCTACTAATTTTAATGAAGGCTTGTTTTCACCCAATACGGTCTCGCAAACCATCATTCATCGCGCCACTACTATTGCTCGTAATCTCGGACTCAGACCAGATTTTACCTTCGACACCTTTGCTGTTTCTACCAGTAATGAAATGGCTCATGTTGCAGCCATGTCTGTCGCCAAAAGCCCAGGTATTAGCTACAACCCTTTATTTTTTTATGGTGGTGTTGGCGTAGGAAAAACTCACCTTATGCAATCAATTGGTAATTATATTTTATCCAAGCAACCAGAAACCAAAATTATTTACTGCACTGGCGAAGAATTCACCAATTCAATTATTCGCGCTATTCAAACCAAACAAGCTCTTAATTTCAAAGACAAGTTTCGCACTTGCGAAGTATTATTAATTGATGATATTCAATTTATCGCCGGAAAAACTGCTGTCCAAGAAGAGTTTTTTCACACTTTTAATGCCCTCGCCAAACTTAACCACCAAATTGTTCTCACTTCAGACAGACCACCTCATGAAATTTCTCTTTTAGAAGATCGTCTTCGCTCACGTTTCGAAGCTGGGCTTAAAATCGATATCCAGCAACCATCTTTCGAATTAAGATCAGCTATTCTCCTCACAAAAGCTCACGCTGCTAATTTAGAATTACCCATTGAATATGCCCAGACAATTGCCTCTCGTATCGACTCCGCCAGAAAATTAGAAGGCATTATTATGAGATTAAAAAGTGAAACGCAATTAAAAAAAAGAACTATTGATCAGACCCTAATTACAGAAATCTTAGCTGATTACCAACAAAAAGATTATTCCAATAGACGAATACACCCCAAAGAAGTAATTTCTGCCGTTGCTAATCACTACAGTATTAAACAAGCCATTATTTGTGGTACTAAAAGACAAAAAGAAATTGCTCTTGCTCGCCATGTCGCTATGTTTTTACTTAAAAGTCAACTTTCACTTAGTTATAGTGAAATTGGAAAAATTTTTAGCAATCGTGATCACACTACTGTTTTACATGCTGTTAACAAAATTAACCAAGCTCTCCAAAAGGATCAAAATTTAAATCAAGAGGTTTCTGCTATTAAAATTTCTATCTTAGGTGGAAGTTCATAGTTTTCCACAAAATTGTGGAAAACCACCTTTAAAACTTAGTTAATAAGCCGTGAAAAACATTGCTTCTATCACTCACCATTGGGTATAAAATCAAAAATTTAGTTAAACTCACCCACTTATTCCCTAAACAATTAACTTTTTACTCCAGAGAGTTATACACTTTATCTAATTTTATATTATAAAAAACTTAAATTAAAAATTAATCGACCGATAGAACACAATTTAATAAAAAGATAAAATTCTCACCACAAGTTTTCCACCGACTTGCACTCCCCTATTATCTACTACTATATTAATTAATAATTAGAAACAAAAACAAATTAAACTCAATTCTCTTTTTTACAAAAATCAGTTATACTACAACAAAACAATTATTAGTGAAAGTTTATATGCAATTTACCATTATTCAAAAAGAATTAATTAATGCTATTAAAGCCATTAATAAAATTTATAATAAAAATCCTCACTTACCTATTCTTTCTGGTGTACATCTTCATGCCTCAAATAATCAATTAGAATTAACTGTTACTGACTTAACCGCCGGTCTCAAAGTTCAAATCCCAGCTCAAATCACTCAAGAGGGACAAGCAATTTTAAGTGGTAAAATTTTCATTGAATCTATTAGTTTTTTTGATCAAAAGGAAACCAGTTTTAATCTTAATGAAAAAGATATTTTAATTACTAATGGACGAGATAAAGTCAACATTCCAGTTTTAACAGAAGAATATCCACTTTTTAATCTTCCTACTATCACTAGTAAATCTTTATCTTTGAGTTTCTGGGAAAAAATTGTCAAAAAAGTAGTTTTTGCTACCAGCAATGACCAAAGCCGTCCCGCCTTAACTGGAGTTTTATTTGATTTTACTCATCCACAACTTCAGTTTGTCGGCACGGACGGATTTCGTCTTTCTGTTTTAAAAGAAAGTCAAGTAATTATCGAACAATTAACTGAAAATATTATTCTTAGCGCTAAAGCCCTTGCTGACACTGTCGCTTTAGCTCAAATTTTTTCCCTCAAAGAAATTTCCTTTGGTTATGATCAGGTGGGTGAGCAAGTATTTTTCATCACGCCAGACTTTACTTATTTCAGTAAAATTATTAATTCTAACTATCCACCATATGAAAAAATCATTCCTCTTGATTTTTCTACCCAAATCACCACTGACCGCGAAAACTTAGTTAAAAATCTCACTAAAGCCTCTGTTTTCACCCGATCGGGTAATAATACGGTGGATTTATCAATTAATGACCAGAAGCTTATTTTATCTGCTTCTACTTTAAATTCTGGCAATTTTGAAGGCGAGCAAGATTTAGAGAGTCACCAAGGGGAAGACTTAAAAATTTCATTTAATATTCGCTATCTTCTTGATTTTCTCAATACCTGCAAGGGTGAAGTAATTTGGTTTGGTTTTAATAACCCCACTAGTCCAGCTATGATTAAAGACCAAACTGATGAAGACTTAATTTATATCGCTATGCCCTTTAAACCAAAAAGTTGATTAATTTACCTATCCACCACAATGTGATTTAAGTTAACTCCTAAAATGTCACTATCATTTTCCAAAATACATTTCCATTTAAATTCATCGCCAATTGGGACTTTAGTTAGTAAAAAACCAACTTCAGCTGTTGAAAAATCCCAATAATCGATTAAATCATTATTATTAATAATTAATCCATATTTTTCAAATATTTCTCTTGCTTGCATGATTTTTCTTTTATCTTTAAAGCCAATCATTAATTCTCCGTAAACAAAACCCCTACTATTTATTTTAATTTTATAATTATCTATACAATCATTTAATTCTTGTTCACTCATTTTTATTATTTTATCATTTTTTTCATCCTTAATGGTTTTTTGACCTTGATTATTATTAATTTTTAATAACACAATTATTATTAAAAATTGAATAACTATTACTAGTAAGTATTTGTTTTTAAGCATTTTTCCTTTTCACTATTATACAATTTATTTTTTTAATTTTCAACATCATCTTTTAGATTTTTCATGATATAATACACCATCTATATTTAAAAAAGGATATATATTATGAAAAGAACTTGGCAACCAAAAAAGAAAAAACGCATGCGCAAGCATGGCTTTCTTAAAAGAATGATGTCAGCCAAAGGCCGACAAGTAATAAAAAGAAGAAGAGATAAAGGTCGTTTAAGTCTCACTGTTGCTCGCAAAGGTGTATAAAGTCTTCGCTTATCTTATTTTTTATTTTTATTGGTGTATAAAACCAATAAAAAATTTATTACTCTTGATTACTTTTGGACATATTAGTCAGTGTCGACATCAACCTACTTGTAGTCAGTATTTTTTAACAGAAACCAAACTATATGGTAAAAAAGGTTTTTACCGAGGTTTAAGAAGAATTATTAATTGCCATTAATCAAACTTCTTGTTAACTATGATATAATTCTCAAATATGAATTTACTTATTGAAACTTTTTTAAATATTATTCTCTTCATTAATAATTTAGTTGGAAATTTGGGTCTAGCTTTAATTATTTTTACTATTGTTTTTAGATTATTTACGCTTGCTTTTACTTATAAATCACTCAAGTCAATGGGTAAAATGAGAGAAATAAGTTCTCAAGTCAAACAATTACAAAAACAATATAAAAACGACCCCAAAGGTCTTCAATTAGCTCAATTAGAATTATATAAAAAATACAATATTAATCCATTATCTGGCTGTCTACCTCAATTACTTCAGATCGCCATGTTAATTGTGATTTATCAAGTTTTAATTAGATTGTTTAAATTAGATGGCTTAGCTAATACTTCTTTTTTATGGCTCGATCTCACAAAACCAGACCCATTATATATAATTCCTATTTTAGCAGCTATTAGTCAACTTTTTTTATCAATTATGACTCTCCCAGGAGGAGAGAAAAGAGATTTGGTTCCTAACGATTCTTCAAAAAAATCTATTCAGGAATTAAATAAGAAGGACGAGGACTCAGCTAATATGGCTGCCACCATGCAAAAACAAATGTTGATTATGATGCCCATCATGACTGGCTTTATTGCTTTAAAACTTGGCTCAGGTTTAGGCTTATATTGGGTAGTGAGTACTCTTTTTAGTATCGGTCAACAATATTTTATTAGTGGTTGGGGTGGTATTGTTATTTATAAAAATCGCCTCTTAAAAATTCTCTCCACTCATAAATAGAAAGTTTTATGGATATTCAATCATACTTACAAAAAATATTAGATTTATTATTATTAGAAAATTATGAAATTGAAACCACTCAGGAAGACAACTACCTTAGTTTGAATATCTCTCTTTCTCCAGAAGACTCAGGCATTATTATAGGTAGGCACGGAGAAGGATTAACTGCCTTACAAAGAATATTACGCGCTGCCTTTAGTGAAAGCTTGGGTGATAAGAAAATTATAATAAATATTAATGACTATCGTGATCAAAGAGAAGAAAAAATTAAAGAATTAATTGAAAGAGGTGCTTCCAAATTAGTTAATACTGGAGAAAAATTTCAACTTTATCGCCTTAACTCAGCTGAAAGATTTTTTGTTCATCGCATTATTAGTGAGGAGAAAAAATATTCTAATCTCACTAGCTACTCAATTGATGATGAGCAAGAAGGAAGAGTATTGGTTATTGACTTTAAAACTAAAGCCGATTAATTAGTTTATAACTCATGAGTAAAAAATTAATTATTTATACTGACGGCGGCTCCAGAGGAAATCCAGGAGAATCAGCTTGCGCCTTTGTTGTTTTTAATGATCAGGAAATAATTCATCAACAAGGTATTTATTTGGGAAAAAAAACCAACAATGAAGCAGAATATTTAGGTGTTTTATCTAGCCTCAAATGGTTAAAAACTCACCAAAAAAAAACAGATTTTGATCAAGTCACTTGGCTTTGCGACTCTCTTTTAATTGTTGAGCAAATATCAGGTCGCTGGCAAATAAAAAACCCCAACATGAGAATTTTAAGAGCAGAATGTTTTCAGTTATTAATTGAATTATTTCCTACTTTAAATTACGAATTCAAACACATTGAACGAGAAAAAAATACTTTAGCAGACGCCTTAGTTAATAAAATACTAGATGATAGAAAGTCTAAATAAAACCACAGACTTGTATTTTTAATACAAATCTGCTAAAATTGCTAAGATGTCCGAATATTTTATCACCCAGTTCACCGAAGTCTTACCTAAGATTTTAATCATAGGTGAGGATGGTAATTTTAGCCAACAAGTTTGCCAATTATTTCAGCAAAGAAGTTTTAATGTTGATTTTTTTGATTTTTCCAACAACACTCTTTCAGCTCAAAATCAAAAAAAACTCCAAGAACAAACTTATTATAAAATTGTTTGCCTGTTTAACTTATCTGGCAATACGCCCAATGTGGAGTCAATTATTAAAATCTTAAAAACACGCAAAGAACCAATGCTTGTTTTAACTCGTTTTGATTCTATCATTGATGTCGACTCTTCTTCCACCCATACTTGGTTGGAGTACTCCAGGGAGCAATATAATAACATTTTGGCTCTCCAATTAGCTCTAACCAAATCCACGTTAATTTTAATTAGAGATTTGATTTTAGAGGAAAATTATTATCACCCAGCTCACAGTTATTTTTTTTATCATCTCGCTAGTCGACAACTACTTAATCCTCAATTTGATTTTTATTTTATTAGCCAAAAAAACTTCCTCTCGCAAATTCAAAGCTATCTTTTTGCCCCATATAGTGGTGATAAAATCATTGTTGAACCCAATGCCGTCCCAGCCCTAAAATACTTTCGAAGTCTAAATTACTTTTTTGACTATCAATATCAAGTTGTTAATCAATCATTTACTGCACCAGTTTATGAATTTCCTTTTATTATTAAGAAAATCGCTATTCAGTCAGATTTAGATTTTTTAAATGAACAATATATTAAAGCTCATTTAAAAAACCATCCCAGCCTCACTCCTCCAGCAGAAAGTCAGCCACCCAATGCTAATCAAACAGAAAAAAATAAAGTTATTAACTCACCTCCTCTAACGCCCCCCCTTTCTTATTCCGCCAAGCCAAATGATTTAAAAAATCATCAAACTACTTCTTCCTCTTTTAACCCCAATTCTTTATTTGATAGTAAGTCTAACTCTAGTACTAATCACAAAAGTGAGAACAGAGTTTTTATAAACAAGCAAGTTAACCCTTCTGTTCAAAAACTCAACTCAAAGAAATCAACTAATGATAAGGAGGAAAAGTTTTTAGCTCAATATTCAAACAACCATTTCCTCATTGGTCAAGTCAAATGTCAACCTGTTTGTGATTTAAATAATTTTAATTTTATTAAAACTTCTCACCAAGCTCTCAATTTTGCTAAAATTTTTCCATTATTGAAAAACAATGCTCAGCTCGCGACCAATCTTAAAGAAGTGGCAGTGCCAGCTATTGTTGATGAACATTTTTCCGCCTCACCTAAAGAAAAAACAGTTAGTCCCCTTGTTTTTTATCAAGCCGCTTCCCATCTCTCCCATTCTAAAATTAAATGTTTTCCTCAATGCAATCTTCAAAACTTTAATTTTGCCAAAATACATTCTAGATTAGAATCTCCACAAACTATTAAAATTGTTCCCGTGCAAAATCCAGTTCAATTATCAAAACCTCCACTCCCCCCTCCTCCGCCCAATTTACAAACAACCACTAATCAACGAGCTGTCAAGCGTTCATCAAAAACACAGTTAAAAACTGACTTTACTAATCAGGTAATTTTTACTCCCTCAGTTAAAACCCCCCAAAACTCCTCTACCGCAGTAAAGCCAACTAAACCAGCCAAACCACGTCCAATAATGGCTAAAAATGTCTCTAAAATTAAAAATAAAGCCAGTTTTTATTCATTTTTTGACTTTAAAAAAATAAAAACACATTTTTCTGATAGTGTTATTGTCCAAAAAATCATTGCTAAAAAAAATATTTTACTTAGTGCTATAATTACTGGTTTTATTACTTTGTTAATTTTTGCTTTTTTTATTTTACCACACCGCAATCAAGCTTTTACTCAGAGCAATCTTCAAACGTATTTTTCTCTTTGTCAACAAGATGGTCATTGTTTTGACTTAAACCGCATTTCTAAAATTTACACTCTTTCATTTGTTCCCACCGCTGAAGACCAAGTTTTTGTTAACGATTTGCATAATCACATTAATAAAAATTTAAGACTAGAAAAGCAAATCAAAAGCTTTTATAGTGTTATTTGGCAAAAACAGGCTGGAGACGCAGTTGCGGAAGTTAAAATTATCAATCAATTGGTGGACTCACTTATTCAAGAAGCCTCTAGCCTTCAAACTTCATTTTTCAAACAAAAAAACACTCTTAGTCAATATGTGAGCGATGAAGATTTGGAATTTTTTAATACCCAATTGTCTGCCCATCAGCAAAAATTATTCGCTCTTAAAAAGCACCTACCCCTATTGGAACAAATTAGCTCCATTCCAGATTTGAACTTATCACTAATTTTAATGGACGACCGATATCCACGATCAGCTGGTGGTTTACTTACTAATATTGTCAATCTTAAGTCAAATTATGGTAGTTTAAACAATCCTAAATATCATTTAATTACTCAAATAAGCTCAAATTCAGTCGTAGCAGTAGCCACTCCTTCTGCTGTTAAGGTTAGTAATTTTTCTAATAAATCAGGTTTGCATAATTTAAGCTTTAATCGCCCATTTGGTGAAACCGCTGCGCTCTGCACTCAAATAATTGATAAATCGTTAGATTTTAAACCAGAGCTAGTTATTGGTTTAAACTTAAACACCTTAATTAAACTACGCGCTCTAATTAGCAATGAGAGTTATGCTCAAACTCACTCTTCTATCTATAAAGACATTAACTTTAAAACCAATCAAGAGTTAGAGGAGGTTCTCTCCCTCCAGCTTAAAAATATTTATGAAGATTTGGTTGCACTCGACTACGACTTAATAATTCCAGTATTTAGTCTTATTATCGAAGGACTTAATCAAACCTCCATTCAGTTGTATTCTACTATTCCTGAATTAACGCCCTTAATTAGTCAACTAAATTTAGATAATGACCCCAACAACATTATGTGTCCAAGTAGCCTTGGTAGCGAAACATGTTATTTAGACGCAATTGCCCAAAATGACAATTATTTGCATCAACATTCTAGTTTAAAACAAGAAATCAATCATATTATTGATTTAACCCCAGAAAAAACCATCCATACTCGAACTATTGTTTATGACAACACCCTTAGTAATGAAGCGGCCAATACCTACTTATCATTTATTTTACCCTATGGCAGCACCATTAGCTCATTTCAAGTGGATGATAAAAACAAAGCCCTTGATGAGTATAATGGATCCTCTATTTTAATTAAAGCTGGACAAAGCAGTGTGGTTGTCTTAGAGTTTTATTTGTCACGACCAATTATGAAAAACAATTTTACTTATAGTTTTTATAACCAGTTTCAACATGGCATTTCCGATCAAATTCTTAGGATCGCCGTCGAAAATAATCTCCCCCACAGTCCCAAAATAATTGCTCCTACTGCAATCAATGAACAAAAAAAGATTGTTTTTTCTACCAAAGAAAATCAAAGCTTTCATGGAGCTATTGCCTTCTAAGGACAAGATTAAGTGATATTAACACATATGTGTTATAATATCCACTCAA
This sequence comes from uncultured Pseudomonadales bacterium, assembly GCA_964566525.1. GTDB lineage: Bacteria > Patescibacteriota > Microgenomatia > UBA1400 > PJMF01 > CAZMIQ01. Next base: position 8,782 of record CAZMIQ010000035.1, read on the forward strand.
TTAAGCAGAAAGGAAAAATGTCAGATAAACAACTCATTATTGCCCAAAAAAGGGATTTAAATAAAAAAATTAAAATATATCAACAAGAAGGCAAAATTGTTGGCAATATGTATGGTCAAGGAGAAAGCCAACCCATAATTTTGTCATCAAAAGATGTTGTAAAACTATTGTCAACCATTAGTGAGTCCACAGTTTTTTATTTAAAAATTGATGATAAAAAAGAAACCCCAGTGATTTTAGGTGAGGTGCAAAAACACCCAGTTAGTGGCGAAGTCATTCATTTGAGTTTGAGAAAAATCAACCTTAAAGAAAAAATCACTGCCGAAATCGAAATCGAAACCATTGGTCAGTTTACCGTACCAGGAGCAGTGTTTATTCTCGCTCAATCAGAAGTGGAAGCCAAAGCTCTACCCAACGATTTACCTGAGTCATTTACTATTGATTTATCACGCTTTAAAGCCATTGGTGATCAATTTACTTTTGCCGACCTAGAGTATGATCGTAGTAAAATCACTCTTAAGATTGAGAATGAACACGACCCAATTGCTGTTGTCAATGCCGTAGAAGAAGAAGTTGAAGAAGTTGCGGCTCCAGTGACAGAAGCAACTGAAACAACTGTTGCAACCGACGCCACTAACGACAAAGCCCCAGAAAAAAAATAACATAATTAATCAAAAAAATTATCCCCGACCATATAGTCGGGGAATTTTATTGATTTATCAAACTATCAAGTCAATGTGCGACACTCAACATTCAGTAGAATCAATAAAAATGAATTTAACTACCTAGGTAAAATTTGTTGACATTTTTTCTTCATTTGTTATAATCATTTTATATGAAAAATTTAACTCGACCGCACAGTCACTCAAGCACCCTATGTGTTTTTAGTTTATTTTTTTACCTATTTTTTTCTTCACCTTCATTAATTAATGCCCGTCGCTTTTCTCCCTTTTCTATGTCTGTTGGGGCTACTACCACCATTAATGGTCGAGAGGTGATTAAAGTTACCAAAAATGGTAAATTTGTCGATTTAGCCAAATGGAATGCTTTAGGTAATACTACTATGCAA
>CAZMIQ010000036.1:0-9801 GCA_964566525.1 uncultured Pseudomonadales bacterium
AATTATTCCAATATGCAAGAAATTAAAACTAGAGGAGGGAAATTATTGATTATCACCGATCAGATTGATGACAAATTGAGTACCTACGCTGAGGATATAGTGGTGATACCTCAAACAGATGATTTATTTTCGCCATTATTGACGGTAATACCATTACAGCTTTTGGCTTATTATGTGGCTTTATCTTTAGGAACAAATATCGATCAGCCTCGTAATTTAGCCAAGTCAGTGACTGTCGAATAAAAAAACCTTGCTGATGAGGCAAGGTTTATGGATCATTAGCAACCGATTTGACCGTTGCTAGTGAGGCTACGAGATGTCTTGTTTTGAATTGGGCACATAGTTTTTGCATTGGAATTATTTCACAAAGATTACGTTGAATTTCTAAGCAATTAATTATAATTTTCATTTTAATTTGTTTGGCGAAATTCTCGAAACTGTAGACAAAATTCGGTGAAGCATAATAGCTGCTAGTTTGATGCTGATTTTGATTAGTTTGAGACATCGACCAAGAAGTAAAGAAAGAGCGATATTGTTTTTTTGTTTGATTAGAATTTAATTGCATAATTTGACAATAATGATTTTTAATCATTAAATAACCAAAAACTTGTGGCTGCATTAAACATTGATTAATTTCGCTATAGCTTAATTTTTTCTCCGTAATGAGGCAAAAAACTTCTGATAAGTTTAAAACTGCGCTCCAATTATTATTCAAATTAATGTAAATTAGGTTTTGTAAATCTTGTGAAATTATTTTTTTATTTTCCATTTTCCACCTCATAGTTTTAAAGAACTGATTGAGTTTTAATCGCAGATGATTAAAAGTCAATTTCTTTGTTTATATCATTGATAATTGAATTAATCAACTATATCTTTAGCTACTTAAATAGCTATTAATGTCTTTGCTTGACATTATTATTATTTGAAGATATAATTATTGGAAATTAATTAGAAAGGTGAGATGAAAAAAATGGTAAAGAAATTATTAAAAAAAGCTCAAAAAATGGATGTTTGGGATTGGGCTTTGTTGAAAATGACTTTGATTGCTTTTGGCATTTTGATTGGCTCGTATTTTAGTTTTGGGGTTTATTTAATTTGTGTGTGGTTTGTGGCGATTATGGGCTGGATGATGCTTTTTTATACTTTTTACATCAAAAAATAAAAAGTGTTATTTGAGCCAGTTTTTATATTGTTGCTGCAAAATTTCTTTTTGCTTGAGTAGTGTTTGATGAGTTTTTTCTAAGGTAGATGGAATTTCTATTTTATTTTCAAAATAATATTGATAAATAGCTTCTTTTAGGGCATCAACTGCTAAAATTGAACAGTGAATTTTCTGAGGAGGTAATGATTCTAAGCCATTAATAATGTCATTTTTTTCGATTTTTAAGGCTTCAGTAAGTTTTTTGCCGTGAGCTAATTCACAAGTATAACTACTAGTGGCAATAGCAGCACCGCAACCATAAGTTTCAAAAGATATGTCGCTGATACATAATTCTTGATTTTGGTCTAGGTCAATTTTTAAGTAAATACGCATAATATCACCACAGACAACATTGCCAACCTCTCCAAGAGCATCATATTTTTCTAGGACCCCAACGTGTTTGGGGTTAAGAAAGTGACTCATAACGGTGGCTGAATACATATTTGGTGGTTGTTGATCTTGATTGGACATAATGCTAACTAAACTACTTTATAAGCTGATATTTTTCTTAATCTCTCCACAACAATCACTAATTTTTCGATTAAATAATCTAAATCTTTTTTGGTAGTCCATTCATGCCAAAAAAATCTTAAGCTACCGTGAACTGCTTCTGGTGAAAGACCAAGAGCTTTTAGAGCTGGATCAGCTTGCAATTTGTGACTAGAACAGGCCGAACCACTAGAGGCGCAAATACCAAATTGATTTAAACCTAGAACTAATGATTCACCTTCGACTCCGAGAATAGAGAGGTGAATATTATTGACTAAGCGTTGTTGAGGATGACCATTAAAAATCAGATGATCTAATTTTTGAGAAAGAGAATAAGTAAAATATTTGCTTAGATTTTGATACTTTTTCAATAATTGCTGACTTTTTTGGTGAGCTGCTTGCGCGGCAGTGGCAAAACCGACGATAGCTGGTAAATTATGAGTGCCTGAGCGGAAATTGAATTCTTGTCCTCCGCCATGAAAAAGTGGCTGTAATTTCAAATTTTGACGTTTATAAAGAGCAGCTGCGCCTTTGGGTCCATATATTTTCGGAGAACTAAGGGTGACTAAATCCAGATTCATCCTCTGCACATCTAGTGGATGGAGGCCAAAATATACGGCGGCGTCGGTGTGAAAAATCACATTTTTTTCTCGACATACTTGCCCAAGGGAAAATAAATCTTGAATGGTGCCGAATTGATTATTAGCAGCCATAATTGAGACCATGAGAGTTTTTTCAGTGATTTTTCGAGCTAAGATTTCTGGTTTTACTTGGCCATATTGATCGACGGTGAGAATTTCATAAGTAAAACCAAAAGCTTCTAGACTTTTGGCACTTTCTAAAACTCCCGGATGTTCAATCGCAGAAATTAGGAGATGGTTTTTAAAAATGATTTTATTTTGGTCTAAATAATGGGCTAGAGCAACTCCTTTGATGGCTAAATTATCACTCTCGGTCGCACAACTGGTAAAAATTATTTCTGAATCATGATTAGCATTGATAATTTGAGCAATGGTTTGGCGAGCCTGATTAAGGGCGGCGTGTGCTAATTGACCGGCTTGATGGGCTGATGCTGGATTGCCGAAATGTTCATATAAATATGGCTGCATGGCCAACGCCGCTTTTTTAGAAAGCGGCGTGGCGCCAATATCAAAATAAAGATGCTTATTGAACAATTTGAGCCCTTTCCTTATTGGTAGGAATTAGTCGTCCGATAATTACATTTTCTTTCAAGCCCTCCAAATAATCAATGCTACCGGAAATCGCGGCATCAGTGAGAACATTTTTGGTGTGTTGGAAAGAAGCAGCTGATAACCAAGAACTAGTAAACAATGATGATCTGGTGATACCTAAGAGTAAAATCTTAGCTGTAGCTGGAGTGCCGCCGGCGGCAATAATGCCTTCATTTTTATTGACGAAGCGTGAATATTCTACCACTTCCCCAGTTAAGAATTCAGTATCACCCGGATTTTCAATTTGAAGTTTGTCGCTCATTTTTCTAGCAATGACCTCAAAGTGTTTATCATGAATACCGATGCCTTGTGACTCATAAACAGCTTGAACTTCCTTAATGATTAATTGCTGAGCGAAAAGTAAGCCTCTTAGATATAATAGTTCTTGCATATTCACTGAACCATTAGTGAGAGCTTGACCGACAGTTACTAAATCATTATCTTTAACAATAATGGTCATAGCTTTTGGTATCTCAACTATTTTAGTTTCACTTTGGTGTTCTGGATCACTAATTTTGAGCGTGTAGCCGTCTTTATGATCAGTAATTTTGATTCTACCAGTGGCTTCAGCTAAGACTGCTTGAACTTTTGGTTTTCTTAATTCCAATAATTCAACTACTCTAGGCAAGCCTTGAGTCACATCCATACCGACGATACCACCTGAGTGTTTGACCCGCATAGTTAATTGAGTACCTGGCTCACCAATCGATTGAGCAGCTAAGACTCCAGCTGGTAAACCAATTTCTGGTGCTTGATGATTAGAGAGATTCCAACCATAACATTTAGCACAGATGCCTTTTTTGGCTTTGCAAGTAAGAGGTGAGAAAACTTTAACCGTGGTAATTGAGTCATTTTGATCGATAGCTTGGGCGATATCTTCATTAATTAAGGTATTTTGAGCATAGAGTAATTGACCATTAATAATAAGATCAGCAGCTAAATTTCGGCCGATAAGTCGATTGGCAAAGGCTTCTCTTCTGCTTTCTTTACTGATTTCGATTGAATCCTGAGTGCCACAATCTTCCATTCTAACGATACAGTCATGTGAAACATCGACTAGTCTTCGAGTGAGATAACCAGCATCAGCAGTTTTTAGAGCTGAGTCAGTTAAACCTTTACGAGAACCACGAGCTGAAGTCACATATTCAAAAATACTTAAACCTTGACGGAAGTTTGACTTAGTAGGCATTTCAACAATGTTTCCCAAGGGATCGACCACTAAACCCCGCATAGCAGCAAGCTGCTTGACTTGGTCGCGACTAGCACGAGTACCACCAGAATTAATCATGACTTTAACGGCATTACTTTCTTGATATGAGTCCCAAGTACGATTAGCTACTTCTTCGGTGGTTTGAATCCAAACTTCGAAAGAGAGTTTTTTCTTTTCTTCATTAGTAATGAAACCATTAAGATATTTTTCTTGAATATTACCGACTTTTTCATTGGCTTGCTTGATAATATCGTCTTTTTCGGCAATCATCTTACAGTCTGAAACGGCGACTGATAAACCAGATTGTGTAGCAGCAATAAAGCCTAAATCTTTAATATCATCAATGAGCTTGGCTACGACTTTCTTATTTAAAGTGTCGATTGCTTGAGTAACAATGTCTTTAATTTTTTTAGCATTGATAGGCTCATTAAGGAATTTATCGATCGGCAAAATTTGATTGAAATCTATCCGACCAATAGTAGTTTCTATAATTTTTAATTTGTCTTGCTCGCTAATTCTGACTTTGATTTTTTGTCGTAATTGAACTTTATTTTCTTGATAAGCGTGATATGCTTCTGCAATGTCGGCAAAAATAGTACGAATTGATGGTAATTCTTCATCAATGGTGGTGTAGTAAAATAAACCCATAGCCATCTCTTTATTGGGGATAGTGACAGGATCACCATTGGCTGGTTTAAGCAAATTACTTTCTGCCATCATCATGTCACGACATTCAGCTTGGGCTTCTTTAGTCAATGGTAAATGGACCGCCATTTGATCACCGTCAAAATCAGCATTGTAGCCACTACAAACACATGGATGCAAGCGAATAGCATTACCCTCGATTAGAATCGGATAAAAGGCTTGCATGCCTAATTTATGAAGAGTAGGAGCACGGTTGAGAATTACTGGATGATCTTTGGTGACTTCTTCCAAAATGTCAAAAACGATTGGCTCCATAGAGTCGATTAATTTTCTGGCTGATTTAACATTGGGGACAAAACCGTCTTTAATCAGTTCATGCAAGACATAAGGCTTAAATATTTCTAAAGCCATGTCTTTAGGAATACCACATTCATTTAATTTTAATTCTGGACCAACGACAATCACACTACGACCGGAGTAATCAACGCGCTTACCTAAGAGATTCTGTCTGAAGCGACCTTGTTTACCTTTTAGCATTTCAGATAAAGACTTGAGTGGTTTGCGATTGGCGCGATTAGTCACTCTCTTCATTTGAGCGGCATCAATTAAGCTATCGACTGCTTCTTGCAACATTCTTTTTTCATTACGCAAGATTATTTCTGGAGCACCTAATTCCATGAGATGTCTTAAGCGATTATTGCGGTTAATGACGCGCCGATACAAATCATTGAGATCGGAAGTAGCAAATTTTCCACCTGACAACTGAACCATTGGTCTTAAATCTGGAGGAATAATTGGTAAAACAGTTAAAAACATCCAAGCTGGATTGGTTTTTGATTGTTTGAAACCCTCAATCACTTCTAATCTTCTGATGGCTTTAATTTTCTTATTACCTGATGATTCGTTCATGATTTGTCTAAGTTTGAGCACTAAAGAATCCAAATCAACATTCTTAACCATTTCTAATAAACTTTCAGCCCCCATACCCACTTTGAAAAAATCAGTGACTTCATATTCGTCAAGTTTTAAATATTCTTCTTCTGAAATAGTACTGCCCTTTTGTAATCTACGAACGCTACCTTTAATAGCTTTGTAGATTTCTTGTTTCTGTAAAGTGGTTTCTTCTAATTGATTTTTAACAGCGGCAATATTTGTTTTAGCTTTATTTTCTATTTCAGAAAGCTTTAGTTGTAGAGTTTCTTCATTGCTGACTTTTTCTTGCAAATTACTTTTTTCTGCCAACCATTCATCTTTGATTTGAGCTAATTTTTCTTCGCTTTCCTTAAGCATAGCTTGTAAATCAGCTGATTCTTGTTCATCCAAGGTGCGAAGTGAAGTTTGTCGGGCGTCTTCATCAATTGATAAGACTATATATTGTGAAAAATAAATAATTGAATTAATGCTTTTTGGACTTAAATCGAGTAGAAGTGATAATTTGGAGGGTGCGCCTTTGAAAAACCAAATATGAGCCACTGGTGAAGCTAAATTGACATGACCCATACGTTCACGTCTAACTCTGGCTTGAGTAACTTCGACCCCACATTTGTCACAAATAATGCCTTTATGTCGAATGCGTTTGTATTTGCCACAAAAACATTCAAAATCTTTGGTCGGACCAAAGATTTTTTCGTCAAAAAGACCATCTTTTTCGGCTTTAAGTGACCGATAGTTGATAGTTTCTGGTTTTTTGACTTCACCATGAGACCAAGAGAGAATGGACTCAGGTGAGGCTAATTTAATTTGTAAAGCGGAGAAATCGACAATTTGTTTCATGATAACTTTCTTTTTTGTTTATATTAGCTAAATGACTATTTATTTTCACTTTGAGAGCGCAGCGTATCTTCATCTTGCTCTTCAATTTCTGCTGGATCAGCATTCAAATCTGCTTCTTCATCAACAATTGAATCTTTTTGATCTAAATAATCTGTCTCACTCATTAATGTTTCATTAACTGTTTTCTCATTGAGTTCGTCAATTGCTGGCGCTGTATCAATTTCTTGAATATCGGCTTCGATAGCCACGGCTTCGATACCGAGAGCATTGAGTTCACGCATTAAAACTTTGAACGCTTCTGGCACAGTGGGGGCTGGAATTTCAGTACCCTTAACAATAGCTTCAAATGCTTTAGCTCTACCGGCAATGTCGTCTGATTTGATAGTGATCATTTCTTGCAAAGTGTGAGCTGCCTGATGTGCTTCTAAAGCCCAGACTTCCATTTCTCCTAATCTTTGTCCACCCATTTGAGCTTTACCACCTAATGGTTGCTGAGTAACTAAAGAGTATGGACCAGTGGAGCGAGCATGAACTTTGTCTTCGACCATGTGTGAGAGCTTGAGAATATAAGCCATCCCGACCACGCTTGGATTAGCGAATTTTTCGCCTGTACGACCATCATAAAGTTGCATTTTGCCAGATTTAGGTAAATCTGCCTCTTCCAATTGATTAAAAACTTCTTCTTCGTCGATTTCTTCGAAGGCTGGAATGCCAACACGATAACCAAGCTTATTAGCGGCAATACCCAAATGTGCTTCTAATAATTGACCTAAGTTCATCCGGGCAAGAACTGATAATGGTGAAATAATAATGTCTACTGGTGTACCATCAGCTAAGTGGGGCATATCAGCCATAGGCATGATTTTAGAAATAACGCCTTTATTACCGTGTCTACCTGCTAATTTGTCACCCACCGTAATTTTTCTAGTTTTAGCGACTCTCACAATCACTTCTAAATTAACTCCCGGATCTAATTCATCTCCCATTTCGCGGTCTAAAATATCAACACCAATAACAGTGCCGCTTTCTCCATGAGGCATCCGAAGTGAGGTATCTCGAACTTCTTTAGATTTTTCACCAAAAATTGCTCTTAAAAGTCTTTCTTCTGGAGTCAACTCTGTTTCACCACGAGGAGCAACTTTACCGACTAAAATATCACCTGATTTAACAATGCTACCAATGCGAATAATACCGTCTAAATCCAAATTGGCTAATGCAGCTTCGCTAACATTGGGAATATCATTAGTTAATTCTTCGCTACTGAGTTTAGTATCCATAACTCTAGCTTTATAGGCATTGATAGTGACTGAAGTCAAGACATCATCTTTTACCAAGCGATCAGAAATAACGATGGCATCTTCGTAACCTAAGCCATCGAAAGCAGCATAAGCAATCAATAAATTTGTCCCAAGCGATAATTCCCCTCCTTGTGCAGCTGGTCCGTCAATAATAATGGTACCAGCTTTAACTTTGTCACCTTTATGCACTAAGATTTTTTGGGTATAGGACATTGATTGCGAAGTCCGAGTATAATTCATTAAATGATATGTCTCATGTAAACCGTCAAATTCAATTAAATCATCAGCTTGCTTATCATAAAATTTTTGGGCTTTTTCTAGATGCTTTTCATCGACTTTGATAATGATTTTTTTGGCATCAGCGTAAATGACTTCACCAGGGAAACGAGCGGCTACAGCCCGATTCATTGCTAAAGCAATGTCTTTTTCCATTCCCGTGCCAACAATTGGTGACTCTGGCTTAAGCAAAGGTACGGCTTGACATTGCATATGAGTGCCCATCAGGGCACGATTAGCTTCGTCATGAGCAATAAAGGGAATAAGTGAGGCAGAAGTCCCAATCACTTGTCTAGGAACGACGTCAATATATTGAATTTCTTCTACTGGACCTTCGGTAAAATTATTGAAGTGTCTGATTGGCACCCAATCATCAGTGATTTCATTTTGGTCATTAATGCCAATGCTGGCATGAGTAATTTTATAATCTTCTTCTTCATCAGCCGACAAATATATAATTTGATCGTCAAGAATTTTCATTTTGCTACCTTGTTTTTCGACTTTGAAATAAGGTGCTTCTAAGAAACCGAATTTATTAATACGAGCATATAGGGATAAATAGGTAACTAAACCAATATTTGGTCCTTCTGGAGAACGAACAGGACAAATACGACTGTATTGTGAAGCATTAATATCACGCATGGAGAAACTGGCGCGTTCTTTGGTTACACCACCACTACCCATGACGGACAATCTTCTCAAATTGTCGACTTCAGACAAAGGATTGGTTTGGTCAAGAATAGTAGATAAACGATTACGACGGAAAAAATCTGCTACAGCAGCAATTACTGGTCTAGCATTAACTAGCATGGCTGGAGTCAAACTATCTTCAACTTTAGTCATGGACATTTTTTCTCTGATTGAGCGTTCTAAGCGACCGAAACCAATACGCAAAGCATTGGCTTGGACTAATTCACCAACGCAACGGACGCGACGATTGGATAAATGATCGATATCATCGACTTTTCCTTGACCATTTTGTAAACCAATTAGATATTTGACACTATGTAAGATATCTTGAGCATCTAAAGTAGTTTTATTGGAGTCAACGTCAATATGAAGGCGGCGATTAATTTTATAACGTCCCACTTCACCCAAATTGTATCTTCTGGGTTCATAAAACATTTGTTTGAAGTATTCTCGAGCATTATCTAAAATCGCTGGCTCACCATGTCTCATCTTGTCATAAACCTCAAGTAAAGCTTCGTTTTGACTTTTGCATGGGTCTTTATCAAGTGAATTTTGAATAAGTTTGAATTTGTCATTTTTGATTTCTTCAGCAAAGATTTCATGGAGTTTTTCGTCGGTAGCATAACCAAGAGCGCGGAGCAAAACGGTGACCGGCATTTTTCTTCTTTTGTCAATCTTGACGGTAATAACATCGCGTCGGCCGATGGTCATTTCAATCCAGCTGCCTCTCATTGGTCTTAATTCGGCTTTATACAAATAGCGACCAGAAATGGGATCAATATCACCGGAGAAAGTTACACCAGGTGCTCTTACTAATTGGGTGACGACAGCTCGGTCAATACCATTAATAATAAAAGTGCCTTCTGGGGTCATCATAGGGATGTCGCCCAAGAAAACTTCTTGGGTTTGCACTTGTTCAGTTTTTTTATTGGTTAAAATGGCTTCAGCGTAGAGCGGAGCTGAGTAGTTGGTTTCTTTTAGTCTGGC
>CAZMIQ010000037.1:0-9506 GCA_964566525.1 uncultured Pseudomonadales bacterium
AGATTTACGCAGGATGATTCTTGAAGGCAAGGAGTTCAATATTTTTAATATTAAACATTAATGTATATTTTGTTATTATAATAATTAATTTTAATTGTTTGCGTTTATTGATATCTTGACTATGCGTTAATATTGCTTTAATTATGCGTTAATTAGTTTCGTATTTATTTTTATGAGTTTTTGGCAACTACTTTTTGTTTTTGTCATTTTTTTGTCACTATTGTGCGTATAATAAGCAAATGAAAGGTGAATTATATGCGAAATTTATTAGTATTATTGAATGTCAAGGGTTTTAAATGGCTTAAAACAAGCTTTTTGGTAGTTAACTTGGCATTGATGCTGTTGGTAGTTTTTTTGACATTTTTTGCCCATCAAAATGCTCATTTTAATGAGGTAAAGAGTACAAAAACACATCATAATAATTCTTCTAAAGTTAACGATTCTAAAGAGATTTCTAGTATGATTGTGGTGGATTTGGGTGGGAGCGTGAATGCTCCAGGAGTTTATGAATTACCACTTGGCGCGAGGATGGCCGACTTAATTGATTCAGCGGGAGGCTTTGATCTTAAAACTACAGATGCGTATTTTGTGCAAAAAAACCTTAATTTAGCCGAATTAGTCGAGGATGGTAAAAAATACTATATTCCGTTTAGTAATGAAAGTTCTGAACTTATTAGCAATCCTAGTTCGGCAAAATTAGATAAAATTGATAATACTAATTCTTCTTTGATATCGATTAATCAAGCTACGTTAAAATCACTAATGTCTTTGCCTGGAATTGGTGAGGTGAGAGCTCAGGCAATTATTGATGGGAGACAATATTTTAGTTTAGATGAGTTGAAAAGTAAATCAATATTAACGGATACAGTATTTAATGACATTAAAGATTTAATATCACTTTAGTTTCGGTTATTTTTTTGAAGAGAAATAATGAAAAAAAATGTATTCTTTATTTATAATTTGATATTAATAGTGGTACTTATTTTATTGTTTTTATTGAGACTTGTTTTTTTTAACCGAAACTTAGTTAAGATGGATGGTAAAGAAATATCGTTTAATTATTTTATCAATAATCTAAATAGTCAATGTCGCTACCAGACTAATGATGGTCTCAACTTTGTAATTGAGAGTTGCGATGGTTTGCATTTATACAACAATTATACGATAATTGGCAGAGCTATGACATATATTGATAATAAAATAATTTATAGAAATAATTTTGAAATATCGCAATTATTTGTAGACACTCAATTAATTCATTCGTATAATTTATTTTTTTCTAATATAAGACAGTATTTTGCTGATTTTTTTGACTTGTGTCTTTTTCGTATTTTATTGACAATTGACGCAATTTTTAATGTTCGAGCTCAACCTTTGGTTAAAAGCTTGTTTTTGGGGAGTAGGGTGGCTGAATTGAGCTTTGAGTTAAAGAATCAAATACAGGGCATTGGTTTATCCCATATGGTAGCTGTTTCTGGCTTTCATTTGAGTTTGATTTTCTTGGTGGTGAACAATTTATTGAGTAAAATCTTTAATAAGAAAATTAGTAGCTTTCTGTTATTTATTTTCCTCTTGATGTACATTAATCTAATTGGCACTCCTCTTTCAGTAGTGCGAGCCTTTTTAATGTTGATAATTTCATTGATTGCTAGTGTATTTTTTTATAAATCACATAATAGTTTGTTTTCTTTATTTCTTGTTTTCATATTAATGTCACTTATGTCTATTTTTAATATATTTGAGGTTGGTTTTCAATTGAGTTTTTTAGCGACAATGGGTGTTTTATTAAGTTTAAGATTGATAAATAAGGACGTTGGGCAAGATTTGTCTGACCACACTTTTTATTTTGATTTGACTAAACTAGAGCTTTTACTACTAGGTTGGAAAGCAATTAAAGGGCTGATTTTGGCTTCTTTATGTGCTCAGCTTGTCACTTTGCCAGTTATTATTAATGTTTTTGGAGTATATAGTATTTTTAGTCTTTTATCGAGTGTGGTGTTTTCTTCTGTAATTTCATTATTAATGACGGTAACATTGTATTTAGTTTTGCCTTCTTTGTTTTTAGTCAATTACTTTTGGTTGTTTTTCTTTTTTATTTTGCCTTTTGTTAGTGTTATTAATTATGTAATGGATTTATTTTTTAAGTTTTTCGATTGGTATAGTCTTAACTTTTCTCAAGTTATCAACTTTAACTTTTTTTGGTCTTATTCGGATATATTTTGGTATTATTTTGTTGTATCAATTATTTATTTTTTATTGATAAATAGGAGACAAAATTGTGTTTATTTTTGTTAAAAAAAAGTCTTTTTGGCTGGGATTAATTTGGCTAATCGGATTATGCCGTTTGTTTTATCACTTTTATTATTTGCCAGATTTACAGGTTGTTTTTTGTGATGTAGGACAGGGCGATGCTATTTTAGTTGCTGACAATAGTGTTCAAATATTAATTGACGGTGGACCAGATAATAAAGTGCTACAATGTTTGAAAGACAATGTTCTACCTTGGGATAAGAGAATTGAATTAATGGTTTTAACTCATGCTGATAGTGACCATTTTGTAGGTCTGACTAGCGTGCTTGATAATTATATAGTTGAAAATTTGCTGGTTGTTAATTTGCCTAAAATTTCTAAAGACTTTGATGTTTTTTATCAAAAAGTTAAAAAACAAATAGTTGATCATGATTTAAAAATTCATTTTCCTGTGTTTGCGGAAAATGGCTGTATTACTGATTATGTTTGTTGGCAGATTGTGAGTGAAAATAATATTTTTTTATCTGGTAATATATTTGATGAAAATTATGATTTAGATCAGTTATCGGACCTGTTAAATAAAAGTTTATATAATAATTTAAATTATAATAACGAATCAATAGTGCTAAATTTAACAGTTGATGACAAAATGTTTTCATTAGCTGGTGACGTTGAGGCGAAGGGTGAGTTAGCAATGGTTAATAATGGTCTGCTAACAAAAGTTGATGTATTAAAAGTGCCCCATCATGGCTCTAAATCATCATCTACGCTTGATTTTTTGCAAGTTTTACAACCCGAATATTCGATAGTGTCTGTGGGTTCAAAAAATAGTTTTGGTCATCCGCATAAAATGGTTTTAGACAATTTGGAATTTATTAATTCTAAAATATTTAGAACTGATATTAGTGGAGAAATAAAGTTTACTAAAAACTATAATACTGATTGGAAATTTTCGACCAAAAAATAGAGGGCTAATGTTTTATTCGTCGATGCGTTTGATAAAGTAGTATAATATGTTGGTTATGAAAAATAAACTAATTGTAATTGAAGAAAAAATTGAGAAATCGATGGCGATATTCATTAGGGAAATAATGGAAAATGACGATTTTGGACCATTTAAATTAAATAAGCCTGGAAATATTGAATTTGGCGATTATACAACTAGCGCTGCAATGGAAGTTTTTGCTTTTTTAGGCGAGAGTTTAAAATTAAAATATAAAAATCCAAGAATTTTGGCTTCTGCTTTGATGGAGCATTTAGAGAGAGCAATTACGCTTAAAGATTTAGTGGAAAAAATTGAAGTGGCCGGACCTGGTTTTGTTAATATATGGCTTAAAAATAAAGTATGGGTTGATTTATTTAAAAATGATTTTTATCAGGTTGGATTTGGCAAAACCGAGTCAAGAACATATGTAGTCGAGTATTCCTCTCCCAATATTGCCAAACCTTTTACAATCGGTCATCTTAGATCGACAATTATCGGTGCGACATTAGCCAATTTGTTGGAATCAATAGGCGCTAGAGTAATAAGAGATAATCACTTGGGGGATTGGGGGACGCAGTTTGGTAAGCAAATAGTAGCGATAGAAAAATGGGGTAATTTAGATGAAGTAGGAAAAAGCCAAAATCCAATTAAGGATTTGGTGGCTTTGTATATTAAATTTCATCGAGAAGCGGAAAAGAATGAAGAATTGAATGATGAAGCAAGATTAGTGTTTAAGAAAATGGAAGATGGTGATGAAAAATATTTATCAATGTGGCAAAAAATTATTGATTTATCAATGAAAGAGTTTGATAAAATTTATGATAAATTATGTGTTCAATTTAGTGAAAATGAGGGGAAGGGCTATGGTGAAAGTTTTGTGAGAGATAAAACAGAGCTAGTAGTAAAACAATTAAAAGAGAAGAAGTTATTAAAAAGAAGTAGGGAGGCAATGATTGTTGAGTATTCAGAAGAGGAAAAGTTGGCGCCATTGATGATTTTGAAAAAAGATGGTTCGAGTTTGTACGCTACTAGAGATTTAGCGATGGATTGGTGGAGAAAAGAAAAACATGGTGAAAATATAAAGATAATTAATGAAGTGGGGAAAGAACAAAGTTTGTACTTCAAGCAATTATATCGATTAGAAGAATTGTTGGGGTGGTTTAAGAAGGAACAAAGAGTACATGTGGCTCATGGCTTGTATAGATTTAAAGATAGAAAGATGTCTACTAGAAAAGGTGACGTCGTCTGGTTAGAGGATATTTGGAGTCAAGCTGAGGAAAAAGTGAGAGCAATTAGCAAAATTGAATTGAGTGATGAAGATGTTAATATTATTGTTAATGGAGCAATTAAGTGGAATGATCTTGTGAGAGAAGCTGTGAATGATATTGACTTCGATTTGGAGGTAATGCTGAGTTTAAAAGGCAATTCTGGGTCGTATATGCAGTATACGGGAGTCAGAATACAGTCAATAATTAAAAAGAGCGATTTTGCGGTATATGGTGAGAGCGACTTGAGTAAAATTTCTAAGAAATTAATCGATTTAAAAGTGTGGGCTCAATTAAAGACATTAGAATTGAATAGTGAGCAAATGAAGTTGGTGAAAAAAGTAATGCAGTACGGTGAAGTAAAAAGAAGAGCGACAAAAATTCTTAAAACTAATATTTTAGCTAGCTATTTATTTGAGTTAGCTCAAGATTTTAATAATTTTTATAATAAGAGTGAAATTTTAAATAATGAGTCAAATTTAGTGATAACAAAAGTAATTGGAATAGTGTTATCTGACGGTTTAAATATCTTAGGGATTAAAATACCGTCAAAAATGTAATAAATATATTTTTCTATATATAGTTGTATTTAAAAGTATCATAATTTTTAGGAATAAATAGAAAAGGAAAGGAACAAATGTACGAAATAGAAAAATTAAGAAGTGGAATGGAATTATTGAGAATACCGATGAGTGGGGTGGAATCAATTTCGACGGTAGTAATGGTGAAAACTGGCTCAAGGTATGAAAAACAAAATTCTTATGGAGTGGCGCATTTTTTGGAGCATATGGTTTTTAAAGGAACGAAAAAATTTCCAAATACTAAAATTATTTCGGAAAGAATTGATAGCATTGGAGCGCAATTTAATGCTTTTACGAGTGAAGAGTTAACAGCTTTTTATATCAGGAGTGCCAGTAAGGATATAGATATAAGCATGGAGATGTTGGGACAATTGGTAACGCAAGCGTTATTAGATGAGGAAGAAATTGAAAGGGAAAAAGGAGTAATTTTGGAAGAAATGCATATGTATGAAGATCAGCCAGCCCAATACAATATGATTTTGTTTAATCAAATGTTTTATCAAGGTAGTGGTTTAGCTCATAATATTCTTGGAACTGAAGAGTCGGTTAAAAAAATGAAGCGAAGTCACTTTCTAGACTACATAAAAGATTGGTATGCTCCAGAAAATATGTTGATGGTGGTAGCTGGTAAAAAAGAAACAGTAATGAGTAAGGATTTAATAAAAAAAGTAGAGGATAATTTTATATTTGATGTCGAGCAAAGGAAAAATAAAGCTATAAAAAAACAAAGTGACTTTTGGGAAAGTGAATTTAAATATGGTCCAAAATTAAATATCGAGCATAAAAAAACGGAGCAAGGACATTTTGTGATGGCTTGGCCAGGAATTAATCATTTCGATGAAAGAAGTGAACAATTAAATTTATTATCAACGATAGTGGGCGGCAATATGAGTTCAAGATTGTTTTTGCAAGTGAGAGAGAGAAGAGGGTTGTGTTATTATATTAGCGCGCAAAATGATACTTTTGCTGACGCTGGGTGTTTGGCGGCGATGGCTGGCGTAAATTTAGAAAAAGTTAATGAAGCCTTGGAAGTGACAAAACAAGAGTTTGAGAAATTAAGTGAAGGGAAAGATAGTATTAGTGAGAAAGAATTGGTGAAGGCGAAGAATTTCATGTCGGGGCATTTGACTTTAGCTCAGGAAAGCGTACATAATCTAGCGATTAGTTATGGGATGAGATATTTATTGACTGGAAAAATAATGACAGTAAAAGAAAGACTAAGTAATATTCAAAAAGTTGATTTAGCTCAAGTAAAAAAATTAGCGGCTGATTTAATTAAGCCAGAGGAAATGAGATTGGCAATAATTGGTGAATTAAACGAAAAACAAAAAGAAATGATGGGAAAACTGTGGTGACCAATCATAATTGAGTTATAATATGGTGAATTATTAATTATTAAGAAAGGATAAAAAATGAAAATGCAAAGAACAGCGGTATTAGTGAAACCAGATGGTTTACAAAGAGGTCTGATTGGGGAAATTGTTTCGAGATTTGAAAGAAAAGGCTTGAAGTTAGTGGGCTTAAAAATGATACAAATGAGTGACGAAATGTTGTCTGATTGGTATGTTGAACATAAAGATAAAGGTTTTTTTAAAGACTTGAAGGAGTTTATGGCTCAAATGCCAATTGTGGCGATGGTGTGGGAGGGCATTGATGCGGTATTGGTAGTAAGAAAACTAGTAGGAACGACTTTAGGAAGAGAAGCTGAAGGTGGGTCAATTAGGGGGGACTTTGGGATGAGTCAACAGTACAATTTAATTCATGCTTCGGCAGTAGAGGAAGATGCCAAAAGAGAAATCGCAATTGTTTTCAATAGCAATGAATTGTTTTCGTATCATAGTGCTATCGACTGCGTGATTTACGCAGATTATGAAGTAAAAAACTAATTAATTAAGTCTGAGGCAAAAAAACCTCAGTCGCTCTTGTAGTGCAAAGGATAGCACATGAGTTTCCGGAACTTAAAATGCGGGTTCGATTCCCGCCGAGAGCACTGATTGATGTTATAATACAACAGATATCCACCGCCTACAGGCGGTGAGCGCTCATAAAATGTTTTACATTTTATAGTAAAATAATAAAACCCAGTCTAAAATTTATTGGAAACGCATCTTCCAGATAAATAATAGAAAGGGTCTTATGAGCAATTATAACAAATTATCGCACACAATTTATAAGTGTCAATACCATCTTATATTTTGTCCCAAATATCGTTATAAAGTTCTTGAAAATAAAGCTGGAGTATTGGTAAGAAATCAAATCTATAAATTATATAGCTATAAAGATGGTGTGATGGCTGAAACAATCAATATTCAACCAGATCACGTTCACCTAGTTTTATCAATACCACCAAAATATTGCGTATCTGAAATAATGGGATACTTAAAGGGCAAGATAGCTAGAAAATTATTTCAAGAGCAAGAAGAATTATCAAAACAATATTGGGGAAAACATATTTGGTCGAGAGGATATTGTGTTTCAACCATTGGGTTGGAAGAAGATCAAATTAAAAAGTATGTTAAGTGGGCACAAGCTCGCGAAACAAAAGGATAAATTAGAATAAAGTAAAACTAAATCTGGAAGATGCCTTTTAGGCTGATTTCAGTCCACCTGCTTTAGCGGGTGGTAGTTGAATAGGTAATTATGCAAATAGGATTTGATTATATTGGAGTAGGAGTGTGTGCGGTCTGTCATGATGGCAAAGGAAGAGTTTTGTTGAATTTAAGAAGTGAAAATTGTAGAGATGAATGGCATAAGTGGGATAATTGTGGAGGAGCGATGAGATTAGGTGAAAGTGGAGAAGAGTGTGTGAGACGAGAGTTGCGAGAAGAATATGGTTGTAGGCCAATTAAATGCCAATATGGAGGCATAATTGAGATGAAACGACAAAATGGTGAGAAGATGAATCATTGGTTGATTTTAGCTTATTTAGTGCAAATAGATTCAAAAGAAGCTAAAAATAATGAACCACATAAATTTGAACAGGTGAAGTGGTTTGAAAGACATGATTTGCCTCAAAATAGACATTCATTTTTTGATCAAGATTGGGCGGCAGTGCAAGATGAGTGGAATAAATTTTATAGTTCTCATAGTTCAATGGATAGAACGGCTGCCTCCTAAGCGGCAAATTCGGGTTCGATTCCCGGTGAGAACACATTAAAAAAAGAAGCCTGACAGGCTTCTTTTTTACTTTTTGAAGAGAGAAATTATTGGGTTTTAATGCTAATCTCGGCACCATTAAAGGGATTGTTAAAGACGTTAGCAGCACTGACGTCTTGAGGAAGATGACGACGGAGAAAGATTTCCATAAAAGGATCTTCGTATCCACTGCTGCCTGGAGCAAAAGCAATTTCTCCGTGAGCGACGCTAAACGAGCCATCAGCAACAATGGCAGTCCAAGTAATTTGATTGATAGTAATACGAACTTTTGACCCTGGTTTAAACGAGACTTGTGAACGACGAATGGTGGTTTTAATGTTGCCATAGCCATCAATCCAAGCGATATGAGAAGAGGGGGCGTCGGGGATAAGGTTGGGATCAATATGGTTGTCTAAGCTTTGATAATTGCCGTGCATAATTTGAGATACTACGGGAATATAATTGTCTCGAGAGCGAAATTGGGTGCCCTGATTGGAAACATTGATGTCGCGGAATTCAGCTAGATGAGGTTTGACGAAAGAAAAAATGTGAGTGGAGTTGACTGCGATAATTTCAGCTCCATTTTGAAGTTTGGCGTATTTGAGTCCTTCGCCAGCATTATTACTCATGGCTTCTATTTGTTCTTTGCGAGGGGCGATATTGGAATAACAAAAAAGAGATTGATCGGAGTTTTTGCCGAGCAAATATTGATAGATCCAAAAACCACCCGCAATAGTATCAGAAAAATTAGTGCTAGTGGGGTATATATGGGGATTGAGGTCGTGAGTCTGAGCATGAAGTCTTTGAATGACTTCGCCGAAAGCAGGGTCATTGACCCCATAATCGGAAATAATGTGTAAAAAGGGTTGAGACATATTGTCCTTTCTCTTTTAAAAAAGGATTATAACATAGTTTTAATGTTCATTAATAGTCAATTTTGAGAAAACAAAAGAAAATATGGGAGTTTTTGCTGTTATAATATAGCGGTAATGATAATTGTGTGCGGAGTGTAGCGCAGTTGGTAGCGCGCGCGCTTTGGGAGCGTGAGGTCGCAGGTTCGAATCCTGTCACTCCGACATTTTAGTTTTTTAAAATTGAAAAAATAGTGTTATAATATCTTTTATCGTTTTTTTTGACGAGTGGGGGTCCGTAGCTCAGTCGGTTAGAGCGACAGCCTTTTAAGCTGTGCGTCCTGGGTTCGAGTCCCAGCGGACCCACTTTTTTTTGATAAAAATGGGTTAAGGGTAATTTTGTGTTGGTTTTTTACCTTTGTTTTTGCTTTAAAATTAT